>JACQWU010000146.1 GCA_016209155.1 Candidatus Desantisiibacteriota bacterium
AAGCTATAAAAATTGATCCGGATTTAATTCAAGCGCATTACGGACTGGGACTTGTATTGCAAAAAAAAGGACTTACTCCTCAGGCTTTATCAGAAATAAACACCACGCTTGAATTATCCAAAAAAGCAGATACCAGGATGAACAATAAAAATAGCGATGATATATGGGAAAAGATATTATGGTTTAATCAGCAAAAATGTATTTATTTTACAAAATATTTTATATCTGCCCTGTCAGGTGATACTACGCGGTATAATGAAGCATTTAAATATATAAATACAAAACTGATTAAAGATGAAACATGTATTATCTGCCACATAAAAGATAATCTGGCGATTAATTATATCCCCAAAAAAGATATTCTTAAAAATTATTTCAATACTCATGAAAATATGAAAAATAAGGAATTTGTTCACAGACCGGTTAGCGATAATAACTGTCTTGTATGTCATACTTTAAATAAACATGAAGATGATTTTGAAGAAATAGCCTCTGCTCAGGAAATATGCTCAAAATGCCATAAATATAAAAAAAATGCCGAACATATTCACGCACCGGTAAAAGACGGTAAATGCATTGAATGCCATGATTCTCATTCAGCTCCTTATAGTTCCCTTCTTAAACAGAAACTTGTTAAAATGTGTTATGATTGTCATAAAGAAACAGATACTTCCGATAGAAATCATGTAATATTTAAAAAAGGTGAATGTGTAGACTGCCATGTTTCCCATGAGAGTTTTAATCCGTCATTACTCGAGGATAACCTGTCAGAAGTTTGTTTCAACTGCCATGAACAGGAAAAACAGATGTTCTCTAAAGATGTTCAACATGGACCATTTAAAGAAGGAATGTGCACCCCATGCCATAAAATTCACGGGACAAAACGGGAGTATAAACGTGAAGATCTGTGTTATGACTGTCATAATAAAGGAGGGACTACAGTACAAAGTACTTCTACACTCACATCATTCAGAAATGGTGATTTAAATTTACATGAAAAACATTTTAATTTTATATTACAGGGAAAACCTATAACATGTGAATCCTGCCATCAGTTACATGCATCTGAACAAAAATTTCTGCTTCAAAAAGGGATAAAGCATAACCCCCGATGGGGATATACCATAGCTTATACTAAAACTGAAGATGGGGGGCGATGTGTTGTTGGATGTCACAAACCAAGAGAATACGGGAGAACAAACGCCATCGATTCGATGGTGTGGAAATAAAAAAATGAATTATATAATAAAATCTTTTACTTTAGGTGCGCTTGCTACAAATAGCTATATAATAGCATGTTCTAAAACACAAATAGGAGCTGTAATTGATCCGGGGGGGGTAGACTCAAGTGAGATAGTTGATTTTATAAAAAAGGAAAAATTTAATTTAAAATATATTATTAATACGCATGGTCATGCGGATCATATCTGCGGTAACAATTTTATTAAACAGGAATTTCCTGAAGCAAAGCTGTTAATTCATCAGCTTGATAATATTTTACTGCGTGACCCGATAAAAAATCTTTCCTCTTTTTGCGGAACACCTGTAATTTCTTTTATGGCGGATCAAACTATAAATGAAAATGATATAATTGATTTAGGTGAATTAAAAATAAAAGTATTTCATACACCGGGACACACGCGCGGCAGTATAAGTCTTGTTCTTAATGAAAAATATATTTTTTCGGGGGACACTCTTTTTAAATGTTCAATCGGAAGGACTGATCTGCCGGGAGGTTCATACAAAGATATCATATCATCAATAAAAAATAAACTCTTTCTATTAAATGATAATTGTATTGTTTACCCCGGACATGGTGAGATGACAAATATTGGTAATGAAAAAAAAGAAAATCCGTTTTTTATATAGAGATATTTCATATAGGGATATATCTATGGAAATAATAACCTCACATCAAAATATAGATTTTGATGGTCTTGCCTCTATAATTGCCGCAAAAAAATTGTATCCAAAAGCTAAATGTATTCTGCCTAATACAATAGAAAACAATGTACACGTTTTTTTAAAAAAATATCCTGAGATAAAAAAAAAATTTTCCGTTTTATCCCCGGGTAATTATAAAAAAATCAACCTGCTTGTTCTGGTTGACACTCAAGAAAGTAAACGGCTTGGGGATCTATCCAATATACTAAATAATCATTTATTAAAAATACATTTATATGATCATCATCCAAAAGAAGCAACTGCTATAAAAGGTGAATTAGAAATATGTAAAAATTACGGTGCCACAATAACTCTTCTGGTGGAAAAATTAAAAGAAAAGAATATTTTTATATCTCCGCTTGAGGCAACCCTCTTTATTCTGGGAATATATGAAGACACCGGTTCACTGACATTTATATCCACAACCTCTGAAGATATTTAAACTGCCGCGTATTTACTGCGGAATGGGGCAAATCTGAATATAATTTCACAGTTTCTTAACCGTGATCTTACTCATGAGCAAATATCTCTTTTGAATACACTCGCTCTCTCATCTCATATATATATTATCAGCAATATTAAGGTAACTATTACCCATGCTAAAATTGATAAATATATGAATGATATTGCTGTACTTACTCATAAATTAATGGATATGGATAATCTGGAAGTACTTTTTTGTATAGTAAAAATGGGGGAACAAGTATATCTTATAGCCAGAAGCAAAAGAGAAGAAATAAATGTCGGAGAAATAGCGAGACACTTTGGAGGAGGTGGTCATCCCACTGCTTCCTCTGCCTGCATAAAAAACCTTAACATTGAAGAAACAATTGAAAAAATATTATCCATTTTAACAAGTGAGCTGCAAATAGAATTAAGAGCGCAGGATATTATGTCATCACCTGTTATATCTCTTAATGAAGACACAACTATCGAGGAAACAAAAAAAATGATAATAAGATTTAATCATTCCGGATTTCCTGTAGTAAATAGAAAAGATGACCTTGTGGGAATAATAACCCGGCAGGATGTTGAAAGAGCTTCTCTGCATGGTCTTGGAAATACACCAATAAAAACTTATATGTCCAGATCTTTAATAACTGCAACACCGGAAACATATATTAATGTCATCCATAATATAATGATGACGAATAATATCGGACGCTTGCCGATTATGGATAAAGAAAATAAACTTACAGGGATAATTACACGTACTGATATTCTTCAGGTGCTTAATATTTCAAAAGAAAAAGGAACAGAATCATATTACAAAAAAAATTATAATCAGGAAAATAAAATTTTGCTGAAAAGCTTGCAGAAGCTTACAAAGGTTCGGTTGAAAGTTATCATAAATTCGGAACAGCGGTTGTAATACTTCCGGATGGTTTTAAAATAGATATTGCTACAGCACGGACAGAATTTTATGAATATCCCACAGCACTGCCGGAGGTTCGATCAAGTTCCATAAAATATGATCTTTATCGCAGAGATTTTACAATAAATGCCATGGCAATTAGTCTAAATCCGGGTAAATTCGGAAAACTGGTGGATTTTTTCGGAGGAATAAAAGATATAAAAAAAGGCACAATACGCGTCCTTTATAATCTTAGTTTTATCGATGATCCCACCCGTATATTTAGAGCTATACGATTTGAGCAAAGATTACATTTTAAAATAGATAAACAGACTGAACATTTTATAAATAATGCAATAAAACTCGGCGTATTTGATAAAATTGCCAATCAGCGCGTAAGAGATGAACTTATACTCATTTTAAGTGAAGAAAAACCTATAAATGCTATCCGCAGAATGGCAGACCTTAATGTTCTTTTACTCATACACAACCGATTAAAATTCACATCAAACATGGAAAGACTTTTTAATAGTATTTATGAAGTTACCAATTGGTTCAGATTACTTTTTATGCAACTAAATGTGGAATATTGGATAATATATTTTATGGCTGTTATTAAAGAACTCAAAGAAAGTGAAATCCGGGAGATATTAACAAAATTCAAATTCACACGCAGGCACATAGATAGTATTTTATCTGCATATGTATATTTTTCACCGGCAACAAAAAAATTACAGAGCTCAAGATATTTATCTCCCAGTAACATTTATAAATTACTGAACCCTCTTCCTCCTGAAGTAATTCTCTTTATAATGGCAAATACCAGAAATAATTTTGTGAGAAAAAAAATTTCCCTTTTCCTTACCCATTATAAAGAACAAAAACCTTTTATTTCAGGGAATGATTTAATTGCACTTGGAATAAAACCGTCTAAAAAATTTAAAAATATTATGGAGGAAATACTTTATTTAAAATTAGATGGTAAAATAAAAACAAAAGAAGATGAAATAGAGTTTGTAAAGAATTTAAAGCCGGAATTACTTAAAGAGGAGGTGGGGCAAAAAGTGGAGGAGTAACTTTTTGCCCCCTAATACGATAAAAATCTTAAATATTATCAAATTTATGAGAAATATTTAAAATACAACATCTATTTATATTGCAAGATGCATGCCAAAATGTAAAAAAATAAAATTTATTGTAATTCATTAAAAAAAACGTTCAGAAATATAGCTTTTTTTATAAATGGCTATTCTTTTAATTAAAAATTGTAATTGCCAATTTGACAACATAGTAATAGGTAGGCAAATAATTCCTGCCATTATGACATATGTAAATGGATTAAAATAATTTAGGAATAAGGAACTTTTCCGATTTATGGAGCATTTCGAATGCTCTTGTTCTTTCAAGTCTTTCAACAACCATTTTTTCTCCATATCCAAGCTTTCGGAAATCCATTAAACCTTTTTTATCATGACAGTCTTTGCATTGAACTGCTTTAGGTGAAACTTTAAATCCCTGAGGTAGTCCTGAATCTTTTTTAGCTTCCAATATTGATAATTTATTATTATCCATAATTCTAAAAATCATTATTTGAGAACCATCATCGCCATCCATTTTTCTTATTAATGAAGAAATAGGAAGTCCATTTTTATACCACTTATATACTATTCCCCTTTTCGCAATATCTATAACCAAAGGCTTTTCTTCTTCTTCCAGAATCTTTTCTTTTAATTCTTTTTTCCTGCTTAAAATACTCAACCTTTTATCTTCTGCTTCCACCAGCTCAATTTCCGACAGTGACCTAACATGACAAACCTCGCAGGCTAATTTTAAAGAATGAAGATTCATAAATGCCCGCATTACAATATTTTTTTGATGGGGATATAAATTATGACACTCAAGGCAAATACTTTTATAACGATCAGGTGTTGAACTAAAAGCAAAACGGACACCCCTTCCTTTAATAAATAATCCTAATATATATGGGCCAACAACAATAATTAAGATAATAGATATGACCAAAAGACTAATCCATATTTTTTTCCTGCGTATTTTGCTTATAAATCTTAGTGTATAATATAAAAAACTTATAAAAACCGTAAAAACAATTAGATATTCATATGTTTTCTTTAAATTTTCAAGAAACCATTCTTTCCTCTTATCAGCTTTTTTATATATCTGATGATAAGTCCCCTGAACAAAAGTCTGTTTTTCAAATCCTGTTTGATGACAATCTTTACGGGCGCATACTTTTTTCAACCTATTTTTAGCATTTACCGGAGATTCTTTTTCCTCTTTTATTTTTATGTCATGATTTGAATGGCAGGTATAACAACTTGGATAATTTTTGTCATCAAATTTAATTATTTCTCCATGATATGAATCAAGGTAGCTTGAGACTGTTGATGACGGGACTTTATATTTATACATTAATAATTTATCTTCATGACAATTATTAGCACACATCCGATTAATCTCAAGAGGAGAAAATTCTTTTACTTTTCCCATTAAATGTTTATTATGGCAAGCGCATCCAATCGGATTTTCAACTCTGTCTCCATGAGCGCTTTTTCTAAATACTACATTTTGGGGTTCATGAGTAAAATTTTTATCTATGGAAGCGTCATTTAAGTGGCATTTAGTTTGACAATTAATTCTTTTTATTTGTTCAGGAGGATGAGGTGTTTGGATAATAGTATAATGGCATGTTTCACATGTTAATTTTTTATGGGTTAAACTATTGAATAAATCTTTATTAACATAAAAACTTTTTTCTTTGCCATCCGAATCGATAATTTTAAGTTCTTTAAAAATATGACATAAAGAACAATTAAGGTCATCTTTGGCTAAGAGTTTCAGTGGAAAAGACAAAAAACCCGCTAAAGTAAATAACAGCAAAAGACAAAAAATATCATGATATATATTTTTTGATCTCATTTTTTTTCTCATTTTGTAATTTCATCACAGACTTAAGATGTTTATTTAAATGGTCGGGGCGCCCAGATTTGAACTGGGGGCCCCCTGCTCCCAAGGCAGGTGCGCTAGCCATCTGCGCTACGCCCCGAATTATTTATGTTTTTGCTTACGCTCACATAAAGAATGTATAATATAAACTATTTTTTTTAAAAGGTCAAATGATTTTTAATAATTTCTTCTGTTTTAATTAAAGCTATAGCCCGATGGCTTATTTTATTTTTTATATTTTCATCCAATTCACCGAATGTTTTTTGATATTCAGGGACTAAAAAAATAGGGTCATATCCAAATCCGCCATTGCCGCGTATCTCACCTGCAATCATTCCCTTAATTACACCGGTTGCAATCTGATAATTATTTTTATTAAAACAAATTGCTATTGCGCACACAAAACATGCCTGCCTTTCTGAATCAGGAACAAATTTAAGATTATCCAAAATCTTTGCATTTTTAATTTTATAATCAGTGTTTTCACCCATAAATCTGGCAGAATTAATACCCGGTTTTCCGCCCATAGCCTTAATTTCCAGTCCCGAATCATCTGCCAGTGTGGAAATTCCTGTTCGTTCATTTACAAATTTTGCTTTAATTAAAGCATTCTCTTCAAAAGTTGTCCCATTCTCATCTATTTCCCCAATTTGAGGAAAATTACTTAATGGCAAAAATTTCTTTAAATTTATGTGAATTCCGGGTAACTATGATTATTTTTTGCATGTATATCCTTAAGTCAAACCTTTAAAACAGATTTTTGAAATTTAATTATATCTTTTATCCCGTTTCGTGCAAGTTTCATCAACACTTCCATATCTTTTATTGAAAAAGTTTTTCTTTCTGCAGTTCCCTGAACTTCAATCAAATGTCCTTTGTCAGTCATAACAACATTCATATCAACATCAGCCTGCGAGTCCTCACTATAATCCAGATCAAGCAAAAATTCTCCATTTACAATACCAACGCTTACAGCTCCTATAAAATTTTTAATAGGCCACTCTTCAAATAAACCCTGTGACATTGCTTTTTTTACCGCATCATATAAAGCCACATAAGCACCTGATATAGAACTTGTTCTTGTTCCTCCGTCCGCCTGTATCACATCACAATCTATCCAGATAGTATTTTCACCTATTTTTTTCAAATCTATTACCGCCCTTAAACTTCTTCCTATCAGCCGCTGTATCTCATGAGTACGTCCTTTTATTTTACCGGCACTGGACTCTCTCATAATCCTTGTTCGATTTGAACCGGGGAGCATTGAATATTCACTTGTCAGCCAACCTTCTTCCTTACCTCTAAGAAAAGAAGGAACTCCGGGCTCAATAAAGGCAGTACATATAACCCTGGTATCTCCAAACTCAACTAATACTGAGCCTCCTGAAAACTTTAAATAATTTCTGATTAAATTTAATTTTCTTAATTCATTTTTTCCGCGTCCATCTGTTCTTTTCATTCTTTCTCCTGTTTTTTACTTTTGAAAGTACCTAATATAATTTTTAATATTTCCTCTTAAAATAGCAGATTTTTTCATTTTCATCAAGCTAAGAAAACTGGATACTATAGAAATTCACGCATCTTGATAAAAAAAATTAAAATTTAATATTATAGGGGGCTGAAATGGGGGCCGTCGGCAATAATACTTTTACAACCAAAGGACCAACGTCATTTTGCTTTGAGAGCTTATTTTTCTATTTTATTTGAAGCGTAAGCATCTACTTAATGGCACTTCCAGATAAAAAATGGCGCAACGGATTTTTTCCGCCCTGCTATTTTTTTATCTTTTATAAATAACATTTTAAAAAGAATGCGAACTGCGCATTAAAAGGCTGATCCCAAGGTAAGTAAAAATCATTAAAAAAAATCCTCCGCATGCAAAATAGGCGCTTCTTTTTCCCTGCCATCCCGAAGTATAGCGCGCATGCAGATATAGAGAATAATAAAGCCAGAGGATAACTGAAAAAAGCTCTTTTGGCGTCCAGATAAAATAATTGCACCATGCAAGATATGCCCAGATCCCCCCGCATGTCATGGCAATTGTAAACATAAAAAATCCCCAGGCGCATGATCTATATACAAGCTTTTCTATAACAGGTAAAGGGGAAATAAACCGGCAAATTCGCGCTTTGTCTCGTGATTTTAAGAGATACAAAAATCCTGCGCTAAATCCCAGGGTAAATAATCCATAAGCAATAAAAGAAGTCCCGACATGAGTTTCAAACCATAAAGTCTGAAGGGACGGACTGAGCTCTCTTATCTCTTGAGACACCTGGTTTGCTTTAACGAGTGCCAGTAAGACCGGCATCACTACAAAAAGCGCAAGAGTTTGTTCTTTGTAACGTAAATACATTACGCTTGCAGTAAGACTTACCGACCAGGTATAAAAGAGCAATGAGTCAAAAAGACTTGCCATAGGCGCATGACCCAATAATATTGTACGTATAACCAATATTATAGTGTGGAAGATAAATGCAAAAATAAGGGTGCTGTTATATATTTTGAGTAAAGTTTTATTGGGGCTTACAAAAAAAATTAAAGATATAAGTGAAGTTGAAATATATATAGCTATTACAATTGTCAACAAAAAAGGAAAAGACATTAACATTCTTCACTCCATTTGAAAAATTCTTGCAATTCTTATGGTGTAGCGGCTGGATTACTATCCAGCCTGAACATGACGAATAGTAATTCACCCGCTAAATAATTCATATAGTTCATGAAAGGTCTAATGATCCGGTAATAGCATTTATATCTTTTATCTTTTTTTCTTTTATATATTTTTCAATTCCTGTAATTATTTCCATTGATAAACGAGGATTAACAAAATTTCCTGTGCCTATGGAAACAGCACTTGCTCCCGCGATTATAAATTCAATAGCATCATCGGCACTCATTATCCCGCCTCCGCCTATTATAGGTATATTCACTTTTTTAAACACCTGCCATACCATACGTATTGCAACCGGCTTAATTGCCGGACCTGATAATCCGCCGGTAATATTTTTAAGCTTTGGTTTTCGCGTACTGATATCTATTGCCATCCCAAGTATTGTATTTATTAGCGATAATCCGTCACTTTTTGCTTCCTGAGCCGCCAGAGCTATTTCCGTGATATCTGTGACATTTGGGGAAAGTTTTGTTATAATCGGCAGATCGGTTTCTTCCCTTACAGCTTTTACCACATTATAAGTAGTATCAGGATAAATCCCGAAAGCCATACCGCCCTTTTGCACATTCGGGCAGGAAACATTTA
>JACQWU010000147.1 GCA_016209155.1 Candidatus Desantisiibacteriota bacterium
CATCATTATTAATATCTAACTTATTTATCCTATGATGTTTATAGTTTTCTGTTTGCGTATCATTATAAAATACATTTGATTTTGACTTTGCAAGAGAGAATATATTTTCATAATAATATTTATCAAAATATTTCTCTGCTTCAGTACGACTTGAAAATTTAAGAACTGCATCTTTGTTCTGATTTACACCTTTAGCCTTCATGATAGTAGAAGTTTTAAGGCAACCGGTCCCCATCGAAACAATAAAAATAAACACACAAACCCATTCTCTTTTCATAATTTTTCCTATTAGGCTACCAGCTTCCAGCCTAAAAACCTTAAATTCAAGTTATATTTTCAATTTCCCGCACTTTAGACTATTTAAAGCTTAACATTTATTTATATCGTTATTTTGACACAATATCTTTAATATATATTTAAAAATATACTATAATATTTTAAAAACATATGTTACTATATCATAACTAATCGGGCGAATAGTCTGAAGGCTTTTAGGTACAAATCATGCATAATTCACAAATGTTTCACGTGAAACATTTGTTTTATGTTTTAATAGCTAACAGTCTTCGGCCTAATTACCTGAATGACTATCAATAAAGGATTATATTCAATGAATAAATCAATATTTAGTGAATACTTAAATAACGGGCTTGAAAGAATAGGATTCCCAATTCATTTAAATTGCGAAAAAACTGAACTTTTTTTTAATTATATTGAATTACTCGAAAGCTACAATCAAAAATTTAATCTTACCGGTATTAGAACATCAGAGGGAATTATAGAAAAACATTTTATTGAATCATTGTTGATTTATCCTAATATTCTAACAAGCGATATATATATGCAAGAACATGGAAAAATGAAACGGATAATAGATGTCGGTTCCGGAGCTGGGCTACCCGGTATTCCATTGAAAATAATAATGCCTCTTGATTCATTTACTTTAGTAGAGTCAACAAAGAAAAAATCGTGCTTTTTAGAACAAGTTGGGCACTCCCTTGGGCTTAAACATCTCGAAATTATTTCTGATAGAGCTGAGAAAATAGGCCATGCTAAAGAATATAGAGAAACCTATCACATTGCAGTATCAAGAGCTCTGGCAAAATTATCAACTTTAATAGAACTCTGTATCCCTTTCTTAAAGACAAATGGTATCGGCGTTTTCCTAAAAGGTAATAATATATCTCAAGAGATGGAAGATGCAAATTCTGTATTACAGGCGCTCAGCGCAAAGATAGAAAATATATCACCCTACACATTACCATATTCTAAGCAGCAGGGACACATTATAATAGTAAAAAAATATCAACCCACATCATTAGTTTTCCCAAGAAAAGTATCAAAAATTGGAAAACATTACCAATAATGTAATTTGCAATATATAGTAATTCGACTATTTGTAATTTATAGTTACAAACATTTAGTGCCCATAATTAAAAATCATCTGTGTTTAATTTCTTTTTTGTGAAATTCTCTTTTTTTTTCTTGACAATTATAAAATAAAAATAGTATAATTAAAACAAGAAATTATAATTGCTTTTTAATAATTCTATTCCAGAAAATATCTAAAAAAATATGGGGGTGAAATATTATGCAATTCACTGAGAAAGAAAAAAAAGAACATAAAATAATTATATGGGGTACACTCATACCGCTGGTACTTGCAATGGCCATCCCTGCACTTTTAAATTATCTGGCAACTGTAGTTTATAAGCCGGTTTTATATTAATTGATAAACAAAAGGCACAGGGGGAGGAGAATATCAACATGATTAATCTTTGTGCCTTTGACACATTTAGTAATTCTCCGCAATAATTGCCTCTCCTTCACCTCAAATTATAATGAAAAAATTTATTAAACAAGAAAAATTAGTTATACTTATAACCGGATTATTAATCGGAATTTTCGGAGTGTTTTTATTTGTATGGGGGAATCCGCCTCATACAGGTATATGCGTATCATGTTTTTTAGAAAATGTTTCAGGAGCTTTAGGTCTACATAACAATTCACGAATGCAATTTTTAAGGCCTGAGATAATGGGTCTTGTTTTTGGCTCCTTTATCACTGCTCTCATTAATAAAGAATTCCGTTCAACTGCAGGGAACACTCCGCTTATAAGTTTTTTATTAGGAATGCTAATGATTATAGGTTCTTCTGTATTTATAGGCTGTCCTATAAAACTTATGACAAGGATAGGCGGCGGAGAACTAACTGCATTAATCGGTCTTATAGGATTAATAATCGGGATATGGATAGGGATTCAATTTATTCGCGATGGATTCACACTCGGAGAAAAAAATAATGTCTCTAAATTAAACGGGTTTATAATTCCATTTTTAATATTAATTTTTACAATCTTTCTTTTTATAAAACCATTTTTTATTTATTTCAGTAAAACCGGTCCCGGAAGCCTTCATGCGCCAATTTTAATATCACTTGTAGTCTCGCTTTTTATAGGAGGACTGGCACAGCGTTCACGATTTTGCGTTACCGGAAGTATTAGAAATTTTTTACTGGCAGGGGATACTCTTTTACTTCAAGGGCTTTTCATGCTTCTTTTAGGAGCAATTATAATCAGTATTCTTACAAATAATTTTGAGATAATACTGTATCGAACTGAGTTTCAAAATGAGTATCTATGGGGATTTCTTGGTATGCTGCTTGTTGGATGGGCATCAGTTTATGCCGGCGGATGTCCCTTCCGTCAGCTCATTTTGGCCGGCGAAGGAGATACAGATGCAGGAATATGTATCTTAGGGATGCTTTTTGGAGGGGCTATCGTACAAAACTTTTTTATAAAAACCACATCTTCAGGAATTACTGTTTCAGGGCAAATATCTGTTCTTTCGGGATTTATATTTCTTATTATTACAGGACTTCTATTGAGAGAAAAAACATGATCATATGTGCCATGTATATAATTACACTTGAAAAAAATTATATTTATAATGGAGCTATCCTTATTAAAGGTGCATTCATACAAGCTATCGGGAAGAAAAAAAAAATTATGTCATCTTTTCCGGATGAACCTGTTAAAGATATTGGAGAGGCTATTATTTTTCCCGGTTTCATTAATGCGCATACACACTTACAATTTAGTAAAGTAAAAATAAGCTCTACTCCTGTTTCTTTTACCGAATGGCTTCCAAAAATGATAGCAATAAATAATCGTTTCACACTTTCTGACTGGAAAAAAAGCACAAACTACGGAATAAAAAAATTAACAGGGACAGGAATAACAGCTCTGGCTGATATTTCCCGCTCAAAGACAAGCTTCAAAGCTCTCGCTTCTTATCCTTATCACTCCTTAATCTTTTATGAAGTAATAGCACCGGATGAACCATATATAAAAAAAATTCTAAAAGATATCAGAAAAAAAATAATATTAAAAGATAAATCTAAAATAAACATAGGTGTTTCACCACATGCGCTATATTGTTTGTCCTTATCTACTTTAAAACAAATATCATCCTTCGCTAAAAAATATTCAATTCCGGTTATGATACATGTAAGTGAAACAAAAGAAGAAATGGAATTAATAGACCGGGGAACGGGGTATTTAAAAGAGCTTATGACAAAAAGGGGATTGAAAATTAAATATGGTTATAAAAAAACCCCTGTTGAAATTTTAGCAGAAAATGGCATTTTGAACTCAGATACAATTATAGTTCACGGAGTACATCTTACCAAGCAGGATTTATCTCTTTTAAAATATTATAACGCAAGTGTAGTTTTATGCCCGAAAAGCAATAAATTTTTAAAAACCGGAACCGCTCCCGTCCGTGATTTATTTAATACAGGGATTACTCTGGCTCTCGGAACTGACAGCCTTGCAAGCAATGATTCTTTTAATATGTTTGAAGAAATGCATGAAGTAAAAAAAATTTATAATAAAATACATAATAAAGATTTGCTAAAGATGGCTACCTTAAATGGAGCTAAAGCTTTAAATATATCTGCATCTTTGGGAAGTCTGTCTACCGGAAAATTTGCGGATATAAATGCAGTTAAAATTAAAAAAACAAAAAAATTTGACCCGTATCAGTATTTATGCGAGGAAACAAATATAGAAGATATATCCCTGACAATGATTCGAGGAAAAATATTTTATTCAAAAACATGAAAAATTATTTATGAAAATAAAAATTTTAATTCTTTTATTTATATTTAAAACAATGATATATGCCGGAAATGCTGCCTATCAGGATGTTTCACCAAAAACTTTAGTCCAGGATGCGGATATAATTATTTCAGGAGAAATAGTAAAAATTCTTTCTTCCAATCCTGATGTAACAGCAATGGATACAGGAATTATTGCAATAGATAAAATATTAAAAGGGGCTAAAAATACATCTTTTATCCGTATAATTTATCCGGGCAAAAATCGCACCGGTATATCACCGATGGATATAACCTTTAAATCCGGAGATAAAGGATTATGGATGCTTAAAAGCTATAAAAATAATTGTTTCAGAGTTTATCATCCTGATTGCTTTCAAAAAAAAGATGCAGAATTAATTATTAAAGATATTATCAATAAAAAATCTTTAAATAAAATAAAACAATATAATCCTGAAGATAAATTAATTATTAGCAAATTATATAGGCATGAAGGGACTGAAGAAACTCTGCCTTTTTTAATTGATATGCTGAAAGAAAAAAATGAGCAGATTTTTTCTAATGGAAGATTGGGAATATACCGGATAACAAATCAAATTTTTATAGACAAGGATACCCTGTCCTTAAAAGAAAAAAATGAATTTATTAAATTATGCCGCAGTTGGTGGGAAAAAAATAGTAATCTACCCCGCGAGCAGTGGATAAAAAATGGAATAATAAGAGACATCCAATTATTAAAGGTCAAAGATGAAACTATTAGCAAACGAGCCGCTGTCAGGCTAATAGATTACACAGGACAATATGGTTTTACAGGTTCGGGATTTGCGCCTCAAACAGAAGCGGCTATCGGGAAATGGGATCGCTGGTGGGAAAAAAACGCAAACAGGCATCAAGAGGACTGGGCAGAAGACCTTATAACCAGCGAGGATCCGTATCACAGGCATTATGGAATAATAATAACAACTGAATTAATCAAATTCGGAAATAAAAATATAATTAATAATTTAATAAAATGTCTAATGGACCCCTATCCCCAAATACAGGAAGATGCAATAGAAAGTCTTTATATTCTTACCGGAGAAAATTTTGGATTTGACTCCCGCAAAACAGCGGAAAAAAATATGGAATCAATAAAGCAATGGATGAATTGGCGGGAAAGAATAAAAAAAAAGAAAGACTTGTAATATATTAAATTTTATTTTATTATATATA
Organism: Candidatus Desantisiibacteriota bacterium; assembly: GCA_016209155.1. Lineage (GTDB taxonomy): Bacteria > JACRDZ01 > JACRDZ01 > JACRDZ01 > JACRDZ01 > JACQWU01. Next base: position 5,332 of record JACQWU010000147.1, read on the forward strand.
AATAAGTATTATTATGTTCACTGAAAAAGGATTGTTTGTATGAAAAAATCTATCCCTGTAAATTTTAAAAATATCGGGAAAATTATAAAAATGATAAATTCATCTCTCGATCTTTCAAAAGTATTAAAATATATAACAGAAATTACCACAAAAACTTTACTGGTAAAAGCAAGTTCAATCCGGCTTTTAGACTCAAGTGCTAAAAATCTTGAAATAAAATCTGCCTATAAACTATCCTCGTCTTATCTTAAAAAAGGACCGGTCACAATTGACGGAAGCCCTCTGGACAAAGAAGTGCTGAAGGGAAAAATTGTATATATAAAAGACGTGCTCCATGACAAAAGAATTCAGTATCCGAAAGAAATGAAAAAAGAAGGTATAAGCTCTGTACTTTCTGTACCGCTTAAAATAAATAAAAAAGTACTTGGTACATTAAGAATATATTTATCTGATCCAAAAAAATTTAGCAGTGAAGAAATAGAATTTTTAAATTTTATAGCTGAGCATGGAGCTATGGCAATTTCTAATGCACGTATGTATGAACGCATAAAATTGTTATACAATATTATTAAAACAATGAATCAAACACTGGATTCCGAAAAAATTTTGAATCTGGTAACCGAGAATATTGTTAAAGTTTTAAGAGTAAAAGGATGTTCACTCAGATTATTGAATCATACCAAAAAAAGTCTTGAATTGACATCAGCATATGGATTAAGCGATGACTTTTTAAAAAAAGGACCGGTAAACGCAAGACAAAACATAAAATATGAGCTGAAATCTGAATCTATATTTATCTCCGATGTTTCAACTGATAAAAGAATTGAATACCCGGAGGAAACACAAAGAGAAGGAATTTCTTCGATCTATTGTGTCCCTCTTATTGTGCATAAAACCGTTATCGGTGAATTACGTGTTTATATATCAAAACAGAATGAACTCACTGATTTCGAAAAAGAATTTATAGATATTTTAGCTAATGAAGGGGCTATTGCAATTGAAAATGCAAGACTCTACGAACATTTAAAAAAAGATTACGATGATCTTACAAAAGAAATATGGGAATGGTATAATATTAGAGAAAAATCTTAAGATTCTTTATTTTTCCATTATATATACATTTCCATCTGTTGAAGCAAAAATAAGATAGTTAGATATTAAAACCGGTGAAGATAAAATAGCTCCATCTGTACTATAATTCCAGATAACTCCTCCTGAGGCTGCCTCAACAGCATACAAATTTTTATCCCATGAACCAAAATATACATAACCTCCTCCGACAACCGGCGCAGAAGTGATGTTGCCCAAAGTGGAAACCGCCCATTTCAGTTCCCCTCTATTCTGAGTTAAAGAGTACAGATTATTATCATCTGAACCTATGTATATATTAGTACTATCAATAGCCGGAGAAGAATTTATTCCCCCGGATGTTCTATAACTCCATTTTATATTTCCGTTCTTTACATCTAAAGCATACACAGAATTATTTTGTGCTCCAACAAAAATAAAATTATCATTTGCAGCCGGAGTGGAAGTTATACCGCCTTCACCGGTAAATCGCCATAGGATACTGCCATCATCCTCTCTTAAAGCATACATATCATTATTTATTGTCCCCACTAAAACCCCCATATCAAAGATACACGGCGCTCCCCACATCTTTCCGGAAGTTTTATATTTCCATCTTAAACCTCCTGTTTGGGCATCTAAAGAATATAGAGTACTGTCAAAACAGCTGATATACAATGAGGTTCTATGAATTACAGGAGCTGAACTTATTGCCTCTTCGGTAAAAAAATTCCATATTACTTTACCATCTACACATGAAAGTGCATATAAAAAACCAGATTCATCTCCAACATATACAACATTATCCAAGACAGCAGCTGTTCCCAAAAAATTATTCTCCGCTTTAAATTTCCATTTTATTTTTCCTGTTTCAATCTCAATTGCATAAAAATATTTATCGTTTGAACCTATATATATTATTCCCCTGTCAACTACAGGAGAACTTCTAATTTCTGTTCCACAAGACACCTTAAATTTTAATTTAAAAGGAGGTTTAATATTTTTATTTATAGGAATATTACTTGTACGATTATTATCGTATTTGTAGAAAGGCCATGTTTTCTCAGGTATTAAACTAATATTTTTTTGTATTGTATTATTTTCTATAACAACAGCTTTTTTTATAACTGTTACATAGCCATCTTTTTCAATTTTAATTAAATATGTATCACTTGGTATATTCCTTAATTCAACAGGTGATTTTTCAGCTTTTAATTCATTATTCACATACACTTTTGCATCAAGCGGATCTGTAGTTATCATTAAAGAACCTTTATGCTCTAAGCTTTCACCATTTGTTTCATTATCAAATGATGAACCTGCAGTATCTTCCGCACAATGAACATTATTATTTATAAAAAAAACAATACTGATTATAAATAAAAAATTCAGTGATTTCTTTATAAACATAATATCCTCTAAGATTTTTTACAAAATAGATAAAAATCTGGTTAATTTTAATTCCTCTCTAAATTTCAATCCGATACCCAAAAAATCATTACCCTGGTTTACTCTTAGAATATTGCATTCTATCTGTAAATTATCTTTTTTGTCATCTACATTTATTGCTTTTCGTTTACTGGTTTCCAGATAAAGCTCTAATATACGGCCATCTCTAATACCCAGACTGAAAAGAGTTTTAAAATCATAAACCTCACTAACATCCGCATATTCAATCCATGCTCCAGAGGTACTTATATTGCGGGTTAGAGCGTTTGGAAAAATGATATCGTTTAAGTCATCTTTAATAATTATAGCGGCAGATAAACTTATTGACACACGGGGATCCTGTCTTCTGTCGTTTTCTAATTTGGAAGAAGATTTTATTTCCTCTATGAGTGATTGTACAGCATCTTTTTCTTGGTTGTATATTGTAATTTCTTTATTTACTTTAAAATGATGAATATAATTTAATAACCTGGATGGAAAATGTACTAATCTTATCTTTAGTCCATTTTGAATGGCATTATCAATTACATCTACACTCAGAGAATCCATTATATCCACTTTTTCAAGATTAATTACCAGCTTGTCCCTTTTCTGTTTTAATAAATCCTCGAATTTATTACTAAGAATTTCAAGGTCCTTCCCGACGAGATTCCCATCAATATACAAAACAGTTATAGGCCCAATTTCTTTTTCATTAATTTCCAATTAAAAAACTCCTTATTTTAGATTAAATTTATTTTAATATGAAACTAAAATTTTATCAATACTTTTTTTTAGTTTTTACATAAACTTCTTATCGTCATATTATAAGATAAAATAAATAATGAAGAACCCTGCGGCAGACAGA
>JACQWU010000148.1 GCA_016209155.1 Candidatus Desantisiibacteriota bacterium
AAATCCTATTGATACTAATGCGGACGGCAAGGTCAATGACTTCGCTACAAATGAGAATAACCTTACGGGCAATGCTTTTGGATATGATCGGTCTTCACCGACGAATATTTGTACAATTCCCGTTCGCGTTAAAATAAAACCCGATAACGCCGCAATTCAGACATTGTTTAAAGATAAGGTAACGGTAAAGCTGGACACAATTTCTAATGCAGGATTTACGTCGAATCTCACATGGGAAGATGCAGTTGAGGGAGATCCATCTACCGGTAATCTTAAATATGACGAATCTTTAGGATTATGGGAAGCTACCGCGAAATTTAATGGTTTACCGGCTGTTCCAGCAGGTTCGTGGGGACGAGTCCCAAAAGGTTTGCGAAACCTGCTCTATGGAAAACGTTCTGCTGTTGTAACAGTTTTAAATCCTACAGGAAGTGGTAATATTTATGTCAAAAATGAATCGTATGAAGTCTATTTTGGAGATAGTTTAGTAATTGGAGGAATAAAGATGGCAGAGACGACTGAGAACTTTATAGATCATATTAAAACATTATTAATGTTAAACACTTTGTCTACAGAAATATACGAAAAAATGAATTGTTCTACTGAGACATTCGACTTTGCTGACGATAACAAAGCAATAGATAACTTTCTAATGCGATTGAACGTGATTTCAAATATGAAGAAAATGGATGCAGATCCAAAACAACTCGATGTTGGTTATATTGGTGATGGATACGACATCGGAGGGATTACTTATAAATTTGCGAGGGCGGGTGATACATATTATTATGGGACAGGTCCAGACTACCATGAAGGTAATGAGTGGGAACATAATAATGATTACCCAAACTACGTAGGTATATTTAAAAAGAAAACAGGTGTTACTTCGTATCTGGCAATATCAAAAATCTATCCTTTTAGAGGGGAGTGTGCTGGTGCTGCGGAAATTTGTTTGTTCCAATCAGCAATAGATGTTTATGGAAGCGACAGATTCAATGCTGTTCATCCAGCCGATTTCGGTGTCGGAACTTTTTTGTATAATAACGTTAAAAAACATCGATCTATTATTTGGGATAAAAGCGATCGCAATATTAACGGTGGCGATAGTACAACTCTGGTTCCTGGAGACTATATCTATATGAAAAATAAAGATGACTATACAGAAAATAGTTCTGGAATGTGGGCAGGAGAGAATTGTTTTTACTATGGCTTGGATATTAGTGGTAAGGCCAAATTTGGCGGTTTAGGTAAGGGTTTATCTGATATAACAGAAGAAGAAATGCGTGATATATTGGAATTCGAATATGAAGGTGAGCCACTAAATGATTTAGACCATGATGGAATTTATGATCCACAGGACGGAGAAACATATACTATAATAATCAACAATGGAGAGTGGGATAAAGGGGACTGTTATGATAGGACTGTTGATAATCCAGAAACAGAGATTCGTTTTACTAAAATTGGTCGCATAAAAACAGGAGAATAGCAATGGAAAAAATTACTGTATTAGTTATAATTGCTTGTATATTTTCTATTGTGCCAAATGTTTTTTCTGAGGGGAGTAATGACAAGAAACAAATCCTAATAGCAGCAGCAGAAGAAGAAACTACATTAGTAAATCCCTCAGAACATTGGCAACAGAATATAGGCAAGAAACTCGATAGCGCTGTAAGAGAAGCTTATACAGCACAGTTGTTAAAAGCAGGTTTCATGGAAACCACTTACAATAGATATGTTAAAAGAGGCTTATCCATAGAGGAAGCTAAGAAAGCAATATCTTTTGATAGCTCAATTGGTAGTGAGTATATGCCTGGAAGCTTAGAAGTTGGGGAGAGGAGTATTGTATTTAGAATGCCATATCTTACTGCTGTTTTTAATATGTTTGAAGACAAACCGACGGAGACGTTTATTGCTATAAAAGATAAAGTGGTTAATCCAAAGAAGATTGATGGCTCAAAACTAATGAAAAAGTAGCATTTTTATATAAAGGAATAAATAGGGGACGCTCTTACTGTAGATCACCGGCAATGAAATACCCAGCTTAACAACAAAAGTAAAAGGCAAAAGTGTTTCAAAATATATCCCAAAAGGGATTAAAACAAAAGCAAAGAAATAGTTGTAATGTTTTATAAGCAACCTCTGTGCGTTGCATGCAAAAACCATGGAAAATGTTGATGAACTTTTGGTTTATTTTGCTTATATTGGAAAAAAGATTACTCCGCATTACTTATGGCGGCCTAATTTACAGGATGAAGATGATAATATATTTATTGAGCTTGCATTAAATGGTAATGCCGGATGGCTTATCACGCAAAATGTTGGTGATTTTAAAAATAATCCTGAATTGAAATTTTATGATTTTAAGATAGACACACCATCTAATTTTCTTAAATATTGGAGAAAGAAAAATGAAAAATAATGTTAGTGTTTTAACTATTCGTATACCAAAAAGGCTTAAAAATGAAATTGAAAAAGTATCTGATACACAAGGAGTATCAATAAATCAGTTTGCATTATTCGCATTTACAAAAGAAGTAGTTGAGATTGAAGATAATAAATATTTTCAAAAAATATTAAAGAGTAAAACTCGCGAAGAAATATTAAATAATTATGACAATATTATGTCAAGCAAAAAATATTCAAAAGAAAATATCCCTGAATGGGATAAAATATAATTTACGGTAAAATCTGAATATACGTTGTGTATAAAAAGGTTTACAATAAATAAAATGAATAAAAAGCAAAAATTGTTATTGTTACTTCTAATATTCTTCTTTAATTCCTCCCTTTTTGCAGAGGATGTAATTTTTAATAAATCTGCTCTCAAAAAAGAAATTGATGAGATTAACCTGGAAATAAAAATAAAAGACGCAAAATGGAGAGCTGAAGAGACATTTATTTCTAAATTACCGCCGGAAGAAAGAAAAAAATTAGTTGGTGCGATTAAGTCTCCATCGAATAATAATTTAAATATTGTGCCTCTTAAAGCTTATCAGGCAACTGCATTACCGGCAAGTTTAGATTGGAGAGATAACGGAGGAAATTTTGTAACATCTGTAAAATACCAGGGAGGATGCGGTAGCTGCTGGGCATTTGGAGCAGTTGCAGGGCTTGAGTCAGCGGTTCTTAAGATAAATAACACGCCCAATATTGATTTAGATTTATCAGAACAGGTTCTTTTGTCCTGTAATAATAGTATTAGTAATCCCTGCGGAGGCGGACAAATCTGGGCGGCTCTGGATTTTTTTGAAAAAAAAGGATTACCGCCGGAGGAATATTATCCTTATACTGCGGGTAATGGAAATTGCAGTGATGCCGGTCAAAACTGGCAAAGTGAAGCATACATACTTACAAGCTGGTTAGATGTATCAAGTCATATGACCCCTTCAGTAGATAAACTAAAAAATGCTCTTTTTACTTATGGCCCGTTACCGGTAGTAATGCAGGTTTATTCAGAATTCTTTATGTATGCTGAAGGTATTTATTCACACAGTTCGGGTTCCTGGGTGGGTGGACATGTTGTACTGCTTGTTGGATACAATGATACTGAACAATATTTTATTATAAAAAATAGCTGGAGTGATGCCTGGGGTGAATTCGGATTTTGCAGAATTGCATATAGTGAGCTTAGTAGTGATGTTAGTTTTGCCGGTGAGGTTTATGCCTTTGATAAAATATCAAATCCATATAATACAATAACAGCAACAACCGGAGCAGGCGGAAGTATTAATCCAGCCGGAACCATAACTCTTAAACGCGGAGAGAATAAAACATATTCAATATTGCCGGACAATGAGTATCATGTGAAAGATGTAAAAGTGGATTCTCAATCTATTGGAGCTGTAACTTCATACACATTTACTGATGTATCGGTTAATCATACAATACATGCTGTTTTTGCCATGAATCCAAAAACTATAACAGCATCCGCCGGCTTAAACGGCTCTATCATTCCATCAGGGAACGTTCCGGTAAATATAGGATCTGATCAAATATTTACAATATCACCTGACGACGGGTATTCCATATCAGATGTTAAGGTGGATTCTCTATCTGTTGGAATTATAACTTCATATACATTTACTAATGTAAAAACCAATCATACAATAGATGCTATTTTTGCCATCAATACTTACGACATAACAGCAGCCGCAGGCTCAAACGGCTCTATCAGTCCATCCGGAAATGTAATAGTAAATAGAGGAGAGAATAAAACATTTTCAATATTGCCGGACAA
>JACQWU010000149.1 GCA_016209155.1 Candidatus Desantisiibacteriota bacterium
AGCCCGGCGGAAATTAATTTAAAATCACATGTTTTTGTGAATATTAAAATGGCGGAATATACCAGAGCGCCTGTTATTTTGGTTTGCGATATTGATAAAGGCGGGGCATTGGCATGGATAGTCGGGACGCTGGAACTATTAACAAAAAAAGAAAGAAGCAGAGTAAAAGGAATAATAATAAATAAATTTCGCGGAGATATAGATTTGCTTGTCCCCGGAATAAAATTTTTGGAAAAACGCACGGGTATTAAGGTTTTAGGGGTAGTCCCATATTTTCGTGATGTAAAGATACCTGAGGAGGATTCGGTTCCGCTTGAGATCATAGATCAAAGAGTAAAGATGATAGCGCAAGAAAAAAAGACAGAGATACTGCTGGATATAGCGGTTATATATTTGCCTCATATCTCAAATTTTACAGATTTTGATCCTCTGGAAAAAGAATCTGATGTTTTGCTGCGTTATATAAAAAATCCGGAAGAGTTTGGATGTCCTGATATTATTATCCTTCCAGGTACAAAAAACACAATAGGTGATTCAAAATATTTAAAAGATTCCGGTCTTGACGTTAAAATCTTATCTGCAATTCACAATTCAAAGTGTACATTTTTAATTGGTATTTGCGGCGGTTATCAGATGTTAGGCAGAAAAATATTTGATAAAAAGTCTCTGGAATCCGGTTGTAAGGAAATTAATGGATTGGGAATTTTACCTGTTGAAACAAGCATGGGAAGTGAAAAAATACTCAGGCAGATAAAAGGAAGGGATATATCTTCAAATAAAATAATCCATGGTTATGAAATACACCACGGCCGCACAAAAATTATTAATAAATCTGATTCTTTTAAAAAAGATACAGGTTCATATTCACATTTTTTTGAAATTATTGAATGCGATGATAAAAAAGCAGAATACTTCGATGGTATAGTTCAAAAATATTGATATGGATTATTTATATAAAATAATGAAAATATAAAAATACAATGCTTGGCAAATCGTAAAAAATGCTGTTTGGCAGCTTTTGCTGAAGTCGGAACTTTTCTCCAATGAATTGGAAATCCCCAAAAACATGTTGCATTTGATCTTATTTGGAGTTGATCGAAAATATGGGAGGTAGGAGCAATCTCCTGATTGCGATATTTATAAATTCGTTACAGCAATTACAATTACAGCATCGCAGTCAGGAGACTGCTCCTACCAGTTCCTGCCTGCTCTTATAAATTTTCATGCTCCTTTGTGCCAATTTGTTGATATGAACGTTTCATTTTATTTTCCTTTTTATATCTTAGGTAATGTCAAAAATTAACCACAGAAGATAAAGAGAAAACCTTAAAAATTAATTATTGTAGAGACGCAAAATTTTGCGTCTCTACCCTGTGCACTCTAAATTAAGAATTTTTTTATCTGGATGAGGGTTCTTCATTTTTTTTTTGCATTTTGCATTAAAATTTAATAATTCAACGTAATACTTTTAGTCATCAGTAGAAATGGATGTCATCGCGTAGGGCTTTATCCTGAAGCAATATAGAAAAGCAGGGATTGCTTCGCAGTTTTACTTCTCGCAATGACTTATTAGGATAATTCCCATCATTTTTTTTTAAGGATTTTTTTTATACATTTAATTGTAAAATCAATCTCTTTTTCCGTTGTAAAAAAGCCCATACTCATTCTTATTGTCCCTTGCGGAAAAGTTTTAATGGTTTTGTGAGCAAGCGGAGCGCAATGAAGTCCTACTCGGGTCATAATATTATATTTATCGCTTAATGCAGTTCCGAATTCCCCTGAATCCATTCCCTTAATATTAAAAGATATAACAGGCATCTGAGAAGAAGGATTGGATAGCCCATAAATATTAAGTTCTTCTATTTCTTTAAGTTGTGACAGCAGATACTTAGTAAGCAGTATTTCTTTTTCTCTTATATTTTTTATACCGGTTTTTTTTATAAATGCTATTCCTGCGCCAAGTCCTGCAATTCCCGGAGTATTTAAAGTCCCTGATTCAAAACGTTCTGTAAGAAGTTTAGGCTGTATATCTTTTTTTGAATCAGTACCGGTGCCGCCTTCAATTAACGGGAGGAGGTTTACTCCATGGTTTATGTAAATAAAACCTGTTCCCTGTGGACCAAATAAATTTTTATGTCCTGAACAGGCGAGTATATCTATTTTTGATTTTTTTACATCAATTGATAATGCCCCCGCGGTTTGAGATGCGTCTACCATAAAAATAATTCTATTTTTTTTTGCTGTTTCCCCGATTCCATCTATTGGATTTATAGTTCCAACCACATTGGATGCATGAGTAATAACAATAAGTTTTGTATTCGGCAGGATGCTATTTTTTATAGCTTCTACCGGAACATATCCATATTTATCAGCCTTTACCCGTGTTACAGATATAACTACGTCATCTTCAAGTCTATGTAAAGGTCTCAGTACGGAATTATGTTCCATCGTTGAAGTAATCGCATGGTCACCTTTTTTAAGAAGCCCCTTTATTCCAAGATTTAATGCTTCTGTTGCATTTGAAGTAAAAATAATACGGGAAATGTCAAGTATCCCAAAGAGGTCTCCAATTTGCTCTCGGGTATTAAAAATAATATGGTTTGCTTCCATAGCTAATTTATGGCCTGAACGTCCGGGATTTCCGCATTTATAGCGCAAACATAAATCAATAGCTTTATATACCGTTTCCGGTTTAGGAAAAGAAGTTGCCGCATTATCTAAATATATATTCACATGGAAATTCCTTTTGATGTTCTGCATCGTGCTTCGGGATAATTAATTATTTTATCACTATTTATTCAAAAAGCAAACTTTTTATCCATTTCATTTGGAATTAAAGTTATGTGTCTGTAGCGATAATTGACGATGAGCATTTAACAAAGTCCGGCGGGCTGTAAAATGCAGAACTCCTGACCTTATAAATATGCGATATTGTTTTGGGTAAGAGTGATCTCCTGATCACGATTTTTTAAGGAAATCTGTATTTCTATTGATTAAAAATTATCGCTGACAGGAGTCACCTCCTACCTTTTATTCCGATTTTCTATTTATTGGCTCTATTTATCCATGCCGGATTCTTTATAAGAGCAGAGATTGCTGCTTTTTTCGCGGTATCACCTGTTAAACCCTGTGTGCTTTCCAAAAAACCAGTCATTCCCGCAACTGCTTCATCAAATGATTTCATACTTCCATCCGGTCTTGCGCAATATTTACAATAATTTTTGCTTTCATCTCCATTAGGATAATCCTCTTTTGTTCTTAAGGGCATACCACAGCAAATACATTTTTCATTTTTCATTTTTTGTTTCTCCTTAACGGTTAAAAAAGATATGATTTTTCTTATATGATCTTCCTTTACCTTATTTTTATCAAACATATAATCACCGAAAAAAGTTAAATAAACCATAGCCCCCTGCCATAAGATTGTCCGGGTAAAACTCTTATCCGACCATTTATTAAATGCTTCCATTATTTGACCATTTATGGCAGCAAAATATGTTATCACCTCCTCCTTTGTCTCCTCATTGAAATTTGAAAATCCTGCAAGAAGCGATCTATATAGAGGCCAATTTTTTTTAAGTATTTTCGTATAGGAATTTAAAAAGGTTTCTAATGATTCAGCTTCTCTTACTTCGAAATATAATGAATCTGTTATCCTTTTAACTAAATTTATAACTACATTTAATACAATTTCATCTCTGTTTTTAAAATGAAAAAATATCGTACCATGTGCAAGCCCGGCTTTTTTGGTAATTTCAATTGTTGAAATATTAAATCCTTTTTCAATAAATAATTTTTCGGCAGTTTTTAAAAGCTTTTTTTTTGTATTCTCTTTTTCTTTAGATCGTTTCATCTTTTGATTTTTCCTGTTTAATTTTAATTGAGTTAAAACTCAATGAGCATATACTCATTGTATTTATTTTAAACTATTATGTCAAGTAAAAAATTTTGTTTAACGGCTGGATTGATATCCGGCAATGCAGGGGGTGAAATTGCTAACCCGCAAAAATGGCAAATTGTAATTCGCCCGCTACTAATTACTAACAGAAATTTTCATTTCCATAACATTATCCCGTTATAACTTGACATTTTTATTTATGTATACTATTATTATTTTTTAAGTAAAAGTGTTCACCCCTATAATCTGCAATATTCAAATTCAAGAGAAAATTCAAATATGAAATATAAAATAATTAAGATTAATGATTTTAAATCAAGATTGCGTTTACTTCTTTCAAATTATGAATTTTGGGGTGTTACAGAGAAAGTAAAAGTTCCTACGACAGGTCCGAAATTTTCATTTGAAAGAATAAATGATATCGAAAATATAAGCTGGGATTATGATTTTACTATACTTCCTCCGAAAAAAATATTATTTCCGCCTGTACAGACGCTTATGAAATATAGAGAAAATGAATATATTCCGCCTCAAAAGCAGTATCCGGAATTGGATAAAAATATTATTATATTCGGGGTTCATTCTTACGATATTGTCGCTTTAAACATACTTGATATTTGTTTTCTTGCTGAAAATGCGGACCCGTATTATAAACAAAAAAGAGATAAAACCATCTTGATAGGTATTGAACATAAACCGAATGAATATAATTTCAGCAAAGATATGCAGACACATCAAATAGAAAAGGGATTTGATCTTTTTCTTTATAAAATTAATGACGATTATATAATCGCTGTTGGTTCGGAAAAAGGTAAAATTATTTTAGATGAATTAGAAGTTAAGGAAGAAGCAAGCATAGATCAGGTTTTTGCTCTAAATGATAAACGTTATGCTGATGCTGAAGCTATTCCTTATAAGATGAAAATGACAAATCATGAGCTGCCTAATATATTGTCAAATAGCGAAAATAATAAAATGTGGGAGGAAATAAATGAAAAATGTTTTTCCTGCGGTTCATGTAATTTAGTTTGTCCCACCTGTTATTGCTTTGATGTCAGAGATAATCCTGATATAGATTTAAAAACAGGTTTCAGAAAGCGTTATTGGGATGGATGTATGCTGCGGGAATTTGCAATTGTTGCCGGAGGAGAGAATTTCAGACCCAATGCCAGGCATCGCCTTATGCATAGATTTTTCAGAAAAGGATGGTATTTAAAAGAAAAACTTGGCGGAAAACTTGCCTGTGTCGGATGCGGGAGATGTTCTCAAACCTGTAAAGCGGAAATAAATATTTTAGACTGCTTTAACAAATTAAAAGAGGAATATAATGCAACCTGCAGAATCAGTTAATTATATACCTGAACAGGCAGAAATTCTGGATACAAAAAATTTCACTGAGAATGAAAAATTTTTTCGTATAAGATTAAAGAGTGAAAAATGTTTGGGTCATATCCCCGGACAGTTTGTTGAATTATCTATACCCGGGATAGGTGAAGCTCCCATATCCTTATGTTCTTCTCCCACTGAAAAAGATTTTTTTGAAGTTTGTATTCGTAAAACAGGAAATGTTACAAATGCAATTCACAAATTGAAAACAGGCGATACAATCGGAATAAGAGGTCCTTTTGGTAATGGATTTCCTGTTGAGAGGTTAACTCAAAAAAATATTATTATTGTTGGCGGCGGATTAGGTGTGGTCCCTTTGCGTTCATTAATAAATTATATTTCAGATAACAGACTGGATTATAAAAATATATATTTGCTGTTTGGAACAAAAACTCCGGGTTCTTTATTATTCTACGATGAATTTGTAAAAAAAGCGGATAAACATACAACATATATGAACATTGTTGATTATCCGGATAAAGGCTGGACAGGAAGAGTAGGTGTTATTACCACATTAATTCCAGAAGTAGATATAAATTTCAGGGAAGCATATTCTGTTATAGTCGGACCGCCGATAATGTATAAATTTGTTATAAGGGAATTAGTATCCTATGGTATGCCTAAGGAACATATATTTTTATCTCTTGAAAGACGTATGAAATGCGGTTTGGGGAAATGCGGACATTGTCAGATGCATAATCTTTTTACATGTCAGGATGGACCTGTTTTTGATTATGCACAACTTGAAAATATAAAAGGTGCTATTTAAATGGAAAAAGTTAAACTTGCTTTTTTTGAGTTTACAAGCTGTGAAGGATGCCAGCTTGAGGTTATAAATCAGGGACAGGAACTTTTAGAATTATTACAGTATGCGGATATAGTTACATTCAGAGAAGCTATGAGCGAGAAAAGCGATGATTATAGTATAGCCATAGTAGAAGGCAGTATCTCTAATGATGAGCAGGAAAAGAAATTAATAGATATAAGATCAAAAGCAAAAATATTAATCGCAATCGGAGCATGCGCGGTATCGGGAGGAGTAAATAGTATTAAAAATCACTACCCCGCGGGATTTGTTAGAAAATACGTATATGGAGATAAATTTGAAAAATTTCCAAGTTTTAATGCAAAACCCCTAAGTTCATTTGTGAAGGTTGATCATAATATCAGGGGATGCCCACCCAGAACAAAAGAATTTTTATCTATTTTAGGAGAGATCCTTTTAGGTAAAAATCCATTTGTTCCGGACTATCCGGTATGCGTTGAATGTAAGATGAAAGAAAATCCGTGTTTGTTTGATCTTGGTAAGATCTGCCTTGGGCCTGTTACCCGCGCCGGATGTGATGCCTGGTGTCCGTCATACGGAGACAAATGTTCCGGGTGCAGAGGTCTTATTACAGAAGCCGCGATAGATGCGCACAGAGAAATATTGTTAAAATATAAACTGACAACAAAACAAATTCTTAATGAATATAATCTATATGGAACTCATTCTGAAGATTTTGAATAATTGGGAATTATTCCAATCCGAGGTTGTTTTGCGTTTTGTAGGGGTTCGATTCATCGAACCC
>JACQWU010000051.1 GCA_016209155.1 Candidatus Desantisiibacteriota bacterium
CAAGCTAGAGGTACAGAACGCTATGGAATAGTAGTTTCTTCTCAAGCTGAGAGGCTAAAACCACACGCAATAGATGTGAAATCTCCAATGGATCCAATTCATTGGTTCCTTGACGGGAAGGAAGATGTGCGTTCGTCATATTATCTTGAGGATGTTGCAACAGAATTTGATATACAAGGACTAGAACTTGATTGGGCATGTGTAACATGGGATGCCGATTTCAGATACACTAAAAATGGTTGGCAATATAAATCCTTTTGTGGTAGTCGTTGGAACAATATAAAAAAATCTGAACGGCAAAATTATCTTAAAAATGCTTATAGAGTTCTTCTTACCCGTGCACGACAAGGTATGATAATTGTTGTCCCAAATGGTGACTTAGATGATCCAACTCGTAATCCTGAATTTTATAATCCTACTTATGAATATTTAAAAGATATAGGTTTTGGAATAATCTAATTTGTTTTTAAATGGCTCAAAAAAAATAAGTGGCACAGTTGGGAAGCCTTGCACACTGCACTTATGAACAGCACTGTATCCCTAATATTAAACGTAACGAATAAAAAAGTTTAAGAAAAGAGACTGGTAAGGCCGATAGTGTATGGCGAGCTTATCTTCTATTAAAATCGTAAATTTCATATGATTAATTACTTTTAATACAATTAATTCCAAAATACCGGCAGGCAGAATGATTGATAGATGCAATATTATACTTTTATCCGGAAGTACCATAAGGAGTAATTAAAAAATTTAAACACGATATAAACCGCGAATGAACGCGAATAAACGCGAATAAAACAAAAATATTAGTGTTTATTCCCTGTTAAAAAATTTGAAAAACTGGAAGTTATGCTGTATTTAGTATATAATTATATATCATTCATAATATTTTAATAATCCTGATTATTTAAATAAAGGAGATAAAAATGGAAATTACACTGCCTTTAGAACAAATGTCAACAGATGAAAAAATTCGAACAATGGAAAACCTTTGGGATGATCTGTGTAAAAAAGCAGAAAGTTTATCATCTCCATCCTGGCATAAAAATGTTTTACATGAAAGAGAAGAGCGAATAAAAAGCGGCGATGATAAATTTATGGATTGGAATAAAGCTAAAAAACATATTAGGGAAAAAGTTTCATGAGAATTGGAATACTTAATTCTGCAAACAACGATCTAATTGATGGTTACTGGTTTTATGAAAAACAAATGGAAGGAATTGGTTCCTATTTTTTAAACTCACTTTTTTCTGATATCGACTCACTAAAAATATACGCGGGAATTCACCCAATACATTTTGAAAAATATCATCGTTTATTAGCGAAACGATTTCCTTTTGCTATTTATTATTGTGTGAAAAATGATACCGCCTTTATATATGCAGTTCTTGATTGTCGACGAAATCCTGCATGGATAAGAAACAAATTAGAATAAAATGTTAATATCCTTATAGTTCTATAGGAAAAATAATGTTCTTAACTATCTGAACTTTTTTTATTGAAAGAAAAATAATCTGGGAACAGACTCACCTTGCCGGCTGAGTATAACAATTTCTTTTTAGAAATGGCCCAAAATTCAGAAACCGCTAATATAGCCCGAGATGCTACGTCTTCGGCGATTTTGCTTCTAACCGACAATGGATTGCGGGAGCGCAATTAAGTTCTCAGGTTTTAGGACGGTTGAAAAAGTCTGTCTTAATTACGTCAACAGGGGCTTCTACAAGAATTGAAGGTGCCCGTCTTTCTGATGAGGATATAGAAAAGCTAATGCGTGGTATTTCCATTCAAAAATTTACTGATCGTGACAAGCAGGAAGTCAAAGGATATTATGAATTGCTTGAGAATGTTTTTCATTCATGGAAAAATATAGTCTTTAATGAAAACACTATCAAACATTTTCATCAGGAACTACTTAAATATGTTGAGAAAGATTCAAGACATAGAGGTGATTATAAAAAACAGGAAAATAAAGTGCACATGATTGATGAAGCCGGTCAATCAATCGGAATTCTTTTTAATACAACGCCGGCATATCTTACTCCTAAAGAAATGCAGGAATTGATTGAGTGGACACAGGAAACATTGAAAGAAAAAAAATATCATCCGCTTATAATTGCGGCTAACTTTTTAGTGGAATTTTTAAAAATCCATCCATTCCAGGATGGAAACGGCAGGTTATCCCGTATTCTAACAAATCTTATTTTACTTAAAGAAGGGTATTTGTACATGCCTTATATTTCTCATGAAAAGCTGATTGAGGATAATAAACCGGACTATTATGTCGCACTTCGCAAGAGTCAGAAAACCATTAATACTAAAAAAGAAGATATAACTGTATGGTTTGAATTTTTTCTTACTATTTTATTAAGACAGTCACAAATGGCTGTTGAATTATTATCAAAAGAAAATATTGAAAAATTATTTACTCAAAAACAGCTCGCTGTCTGGAATTATTTGCAAAAAGTTAAAGAAGCTGCCCCTGGTATTATTGCCAAAGAAACAGGCATTGCCCAGCCAACAGTAAGACAGGCACTAGATAAACTTATGAGACTTAAGAAAATTGAACGTATAGGTCAAGGGCGATCAACAAGTTATAGAAAAATTTAAAAAGGAAATATTTGAGTTTATGAGCTAATTTCGCAGATGCCATCTGCAAAATTGACAGATGGGTAAAAATGGGCTGTCTAAAAAGGCGTCATTCCGCACTCGATGCGGAATCCAGATTTTGTAGCAATGGCTTAAATACTGGATTCCCGCCTTCGCGGGGATGACGGGGAAGCGGTTTTTGTACCTTTTTGGACAGCCCCCTACTAAAAATAAAACCTTGTCCATAACTCTATTTTATTTTCATACTGTTTACTGCCGTATTCGGTATTTTTATTTCCTGATAAAAAAGTCGGCAAAAGTATAAGCTCGAAGTTTGTTACGGGTTTGTAGCTTAACGGAATACCAATCATATGGCTTTTGTCAGTAATATTATAGATAGTATAAACGGAAGGTGTGAAATCTACCAGATTAAATGGCTCAGGTAAAGAAAGTTTTAAGTATAAATAATCCTGCATCAGATTTGCGCCGTTGAAATATTTTTTATTAGTATTCATGGCGCCGGATGTGGAATCTTTATTTCCAGAAGTAACAGCATTTTCTATAAAATTATTAATCCCTGAGAATTCTTCCTTGTTTAACCCTGCTTCATTTTTGTAATATTCCAGTATAGTTGTGATATTCCATTTATTCAACCATCTTATACCGGCAAGATAAGATGCGCCGGCAATAGTTTCTGTTTCGAGAATATTATTGGAAATAATATGTTTTGGTTGATTGGTAAACCGGTTAAACTCTCCGTGCATTTCTAAATTTGGTAAAACGTTTCTTGAAAAATCAAAACTGATATTTTTAGAATTTATACTGCTGTAGTATCCCATAATATCAAGGTCTGTATCTAAAAAAAGAAAATATAACTTTCCTGCGATATCAGTGTTTTTTGTTTCGGATATTTTATTATTAATAGTTTCTGCTGAAGGGATAACAATTAAATCAAAGGATGTGTTTTTAACCGGTCCAGTTTTAAAACTTTTTGAATATTGATAGTTAATAGAAAAAATACCCGATTGCGAAAGTTCGGGGTTTTCAGGATCTTTTACAGGATTTACATATCCTGCGGGATTGAAAGCATAACCTTTGCCCCAGCTATACATTTTTTTTCCTAAAAGTAAAAAAGATTTATCTGATAAATTGATATTTCCGAATAATTCAAATATCTTAAAATCTGTCTCATTATCATTGTAGTATTCTGAATAGGTCTTTAAATGAAAGTCGATGTCTTTAGTTTGATAGTCGCCATTTAAATAAAAGTTCATACGATATGAAGATAAATTGTCTGATAATTGCATTTTGTAATATTGCAAATTATAAAATGGAGAATCTTTTCTGCTTTTTAAAATAGAATACTTCACATCAAGGTTGCCGCTTAATTCCAATACTTCCTTTTTTTCTTCCGGTTTTGGAATTTCAAAAGAATAGTCTTCAGCATAGGAAACCGCACTAATAATCAGAAAACAAATAGACAGAATGATTTTTTTCATTTTCTTAATCCTTCAAGTTTTGACATATAATTTATGGTAAAAACCTCATCCTGGAATTCCCGGGATTTAATTTTAGAGTATATCATTGTTGAGCGGTATCCTTTATATAAGGGGCTGTATGTTCAGAACTCCTGACCCGCGTGATTTTAATTTGACACCAAATTGTAAATCAATCGCAAATTAGTCCCCGGATAAATGATTTCAGATTCATTGAGGATTTCACACAATTTTTGAACATATCGGTTATTCCTTGGATTTGTCATATTATGAATTCTGATTTCTAAAATGCCTTGTTTTTCATTTGGGATTATATCGCCATCTGTCATGAGAATTTGACGCACAAGTGTTCT
>JACQWU010000182.1 GCA_016209155.1 Candidatus Desantisiibacteriota bacterium
AAAAATAAATCTTACTATTTCATCACGCTTTTTTTCTTCTATCATAAAAAATCTCACACCTATACCGTATACATTTTTTATATCTAATTCCATAATTTGTATAATTTTACCCAGCATAATTACGGGTGTATTATATGCAGGCAGATTAATTTCTATCTGAAGTATTAATCCGATAGGTAAAGGGAAATGCGTTTCAAACAATAATCCTCCCATACTAAAATTTTTGGTTACAGCTTTAAATCCATCTTTCACTCCGACAATTTCAGGAGCGTTTGGGGAAGTAATTTTTATAAAAATAGGAATCTCTACATAATAGCGTGTAAACTTTCTGCGTTCCCTGATTTCAAATTGTGAAGGCCGCAGTATTACAAGCACAGGAATCGGTACGGATTTTCGATCAATAACTTTTGATTGAAAGGAATATGACTTTTGACCTTCCATGTAAGCTATATTTAAATTCGTTCCGATCCTTATAGGAACTAAATTTTGTTTGCTTATCGGAACTGCAATATATATATATTCATCATTAATATCCTCAACACGGCTTAAATATTTTCCGGGATATTCAGGGATATCAGTTTCAATAATCAATTGTTTATTTATTGGAATTTCTACCAGCATGCTCTCACCTCATAATTTTAAAATTTAATTTTTATTCAGGTTGACTTATATATCTATATTTCCTATGGAAAACACCTTCACATCCGATGGAATTTCACTATAGGAAAAAATAGCAAAATTCTTAATAAATCTTTCTAATAATGTTCTTAAATGAAATCTTATATTAGATGAACATAAAATTATCCTCGTCCCTTCCTCCGGATATAAGCGTTCTAAAGATTCTTTAATTAAAGTTATAATTTCCTGAGCTTTTTGCGGATCCATAGCAAGATAAGCCATATTGTCTTTTTCCATAATATAATCGGAAATAATTTTTTCTATTTTTGAAGATAAGCTGACTACAGTCAAAGTTCCTTCTTTATTTAAATACGGCTTGCACATACTTCTGCCGAGCGCCTGGCGTACAAAATCTGTTACTATTCGTAAATCTTTTACACGCGGTATTAAATCTCCTAATGTTTCCATTATCGTGACCATATCCCGTATTGAAACCTGTTCTTTTAACAAACTGCATAGAACTTTTTGCAGTATTCCTATATTAAAAATATTCGGAATAAGATCGCTGATTAAAACCGGATGTGTTTGCTTTAAATTATCTAAAAGATGCTGTACTTCCTGCCGTCCTAAAAGTTCATATGAATATGATTTTATAATTTCATTCAAATGAGTTGTGATAACAGTAGCAGGGTCAACCGTAGTGTATCCTTGAGTCTGAACTTTTTCTTTCTTATCAGGTGTTATCCAATATGCTTTTAAACCAAATGCAGGTTCACGTGTTTCTTCACCTTCAATTTGTTTCCCATCAGGTGCTTGTTTTATTGCCAATATTTTATTTGGGAAAACTTCATATCTGGACACTTCAGCACCTTTAATTTTAATAACATATGAATATGAAGGAAGTCTAATATTATCTCTTACCCTTATGGCCGGGACGACAAAACCAAGTTCCTGGGCAATACCCTTTCTTATGTTTTTTATTCTTTTGAGCAATTCTCCGCCCTGTCTTTCATCTGCAACTGAAATAAGTCCATATCCTATCTCAACCTCAATAGTATCCATAGTTAAATAATTTTCAATCTTTTCTGTTTCCATAAGAGGCGCAGATGCTGCGGCGGATTTTGCTTTTTTTTCTTCCTTTTCTTTTTCTATTTTCCTCTCCCTTAAAACAACACGGGAAGAAAGATATCCTCCGGAAACAGCCAGCAAAACAAACGGCAGCTTAGGTAATCCCGGAACAAGAGCCATTAATCCCAGCATAATTGAGGAAATTGCAAGTGCTTTGGGTCTCAATATAATCTGAGAAAGTATATCCCGTGCAAAATTGGAATCGGAAGCCGCTCTTGTCACTAAAAATCCGGCGGCAGTTGAAATTATTAAAGCCGGCACCTGAGATACCAGTCCTCCGCCTATTGTAAGAAGACTATAACTTTTAAGCGCTTCCATTACATTCATATTATGTTCTAATATACCGATTAGAATTCCCCCGACCATATTAATCAAAATAATTATTATATTAGCTATTGCATCTCCTCTGACAAATTTGCTGGCTCCATCCATTGCACCGTAAAAATCCGCTTCTCTTGATATATCCAATCTGCGCTGTCTGGCTGTTGTTTCATCAATTAACCCTGCATTCAAATCAGCATCAATACTCATCTGTTTCCCCGGCATCGCATCCAGAGTAAATCTTGCCGATACTTCAGCTATTCGTCCTGCACCTTTTGTTATAACTATAAACTGAATTACGATTAGAATAATAAAAAGAGTAAATCCCACAATATAATTTCCACCTACCACAAATTGTCCGAAGGAAGAAACCAACTGTCCCGCAGCTTCAATTCCTTCATGCCCATTTAGAAGAATAAGTCTTGTAGCGGCCATATTGAGCGCAAGCCGGAATAATGTAACCACCAGCAAAACCGACGGAAATACAGAAAAATCCAGTGGTCTTAAAGTGTGCATCGATACCAAAAGAATAACAAGTGAAAAGGTAATATTAAAACTTAAAAAAATGTCCAGAAAAATAGACGGGAGTGGAATTATCATTATCCCGATAACGATAATGACTGCACCGGATACAATTAGATCCATCGGATTTCCGATTCTTTTTAATAGTGATGGCTGAGTAATTATATTTTCCATGTTTCTTCCCTTAGATTTACGTAGGACAAGCCTTCAGGCTTGCTTTTTTTTTAACCTATTTTGTAGCAAGGCTAAAGCCCTGCCCTACCAAATTAATTTATGCTTTTCCCCTTTAATTTATATATATATGCAAGCATTTCAGCAACAGCTCTATAAAGCTGCATTGGTATTTCCTTCCCTATTTCGCACAATTTGTACAAGCTGCGGGCAAGGGGTTTATTCTCAATAACGGGGACATCATGTTCTTTCGCAACTTTCTTAATTCGTTCGGCGATAAGACGCACTCCTTTAGCGACAACACATGGAGCACTCATTGTTTTGCTATCATATTTAAGGGCAACAGCTATATGAGTCGGGTTGGTGACTATCACGTCCGCTTTAGGCACTTCAGACATCATTCTCTGCATAGCAGTCTGCCTTTGATTGCTTCTTATCCTTGACTTAATAACAGGATTCCCTTCTATATCTCTCATTTCATCCTTTATTTCCTGTTTTGTCATTCTCATATTTTTTTCATGCATCCATCGTTGATATCCATAATCTGCGATTGCCAATATCATTAAATAAACGGAAAGTTTAAGACCTATTTTAAGTATTATCTGTCCTATGGATTCTATTATCTTTTTTATGTCAACATCCCCGAGTGTTAAAATTACATTTACAACTTCTTCTATAACAAGAAATGACAGATACCCAATGATCATTATTTTGAAAAATGCTTTTAAAAACTCAATAATTGCTGTTTTTGAAAATATCTTTTTAAAACCCTCCAGAGGATTTATTCTTGATAATTTTGGTATTATACATTTGGGACTTAAAAGAAATCCTATTTGAATATAATTTGATAAAAAAGCTGAAAACAAAAGCACCAGCATAAAAGGCAAAATGATTTTTAAAAACTGTATGGCTATTATAATAAATCTGCTTTGCATTTCACGTATGGAAAAATCATTCAGGCATAAAGAAGATAAAGAGATAATAAAAATA
>JACQWU010000193.1 GCA_016209155.1 Candidatus Desantisiibacteriota bacterium
TATTAGATAATTCCTATTTTTTTTCCGGCTTTTTCAAGCGCATTTAAAGATATTTCTAAATCTGCTAAAGTATGAGTAGCCATTATACTAATCCTTAATCGCGATTCATTTCTTTTTACTGCTGGATATACCACAGAACTAACAAATACACCTTTTTCCCCTAACATTTCTGTCATTTTAAACGTTTTTTTATTTTCACCAACGATGATTGGAATTATAGCTGATTCTGTATTCCTGATATTAAAACCCAATTTTTTCATGCCATCTTTCATAAATGCAATATTAGCCCATAACTGTTTCCTTATCTCAGGCTCGTTTTCAATAACATCAATAGCAGTAATAATACCAGCAGAAACACTTGGCGGCAAACTTGTGGTAAAAAGAAAAGATCTGCTTCCTGTATTCTTTAAATATTGTATGATTTTTTTATTCCCCGCGATAAATCCACCAATGCTTCCAAGTGCCTTACTTAGAGTACCACCGATTATATCAATCTTTCCCATAAGATTAAAATATTCCGATGTACCTTTCCCTTTTTCTCCAATTACTCCTGTTGCATGAGCATCATCAATCATTACCGCAGAATTATATTCTTGCGCTAAAATATAAATTTTATCTAATTCAGCAATATCTCCATCCATACTAAAAACACCATCGGTTATTATTAATTTATTTTTTTCTTCACCATATTTTTTAAGCTTTTTCTCAAGATCAATCATATCGTTATGATTAAAGATTAAAAGTTCGGCACCTGATAAATTACAACCATCTATAATACTTGCATGAGCTTTTTCATCAATAATAACCACATCTTCTTTTCCCAGAAGTCCGGAAATTGTTCCTATATTAGTAGTATACCCCGTGCTATAAACAACACAATCTTCTCCTCCTTTAAATTTAGCTAATTTATATTCCAATTGATTATGTAAATCTAATGTTCCTGAAAGAATTCGTACCCCACCCGATCCGGTTCCATATTTTTCAATTGCTTTAATTGCAGCCTCTTTCACTTTAGGATGAGTGGTTAATCCTAAATAATTGTTTGACCCAAGATTAATCATCTCTTTTTTATTTATTATTATTCTATCTGCGGAAGCAGTTGATAATTCTCTAAAGAAACAAATTTTTTCCTGTGAAAGAAATTCGTGAACTATTTTCGAATTAATACATTTTCTAAACACTCCTTTTACTAATCTTCTTTCGATCTTTCTTTTATCCTCCGGCGTACCTAAATTATTTTTTCGCCTTTCAAACTTATCTCTTCTTTCATCTATTTTTTTATTAGAACTAATATTATTAAGATACTCATTAAACATATCAGCATCATACTCTTCATTCCACTTTATAAAAATAATACCATAACAAAATTCTTTTATTGATTTTTCCAGTATCCAAATAATTCTTCCCTTTCCTTGAACATATTTTTTATCCGGTAGGGTGATTAGATAATCTATTTTTCGGGATATAGGGATAGACTTATCTGATATAACTTTAAATCCCTGTTCGCTAATATTATAAATTTTACCTTTTATATCTTCATTATCAATTTTTATTTCAACAAACAAGTCATTAATAATTCTTCTATGATGAACTCTTCTTTGTAAAAAATTTAATTTGATACTTTTGTTTTTTTTATTAAATTGATTCCCTATTTCATTTAAAGCTTTATGGGCTTGTGCAAGATTGGGAATTTAGACCATTTATTTATAATGGAATTAATATATTACCTTTAATCTCACAATGTGATATTATATTAAAAAAAGGAGATTAAAATGAATATTCCGGAATATATTACCATTGTAGAAACGAAAAGAGTCTGCAAAGAGCTTAAGATCAGTGATTGGACGAAATTAAAAGATCCGGTTAAAGTTTCACCTAAAGAAGCAAGTATAATACTCAAAGAAGTAAATAAGGAAAAGATGGAAGTATCACTCGATCAATTCTGCGCGGGTCTTGAAGTGGAGCTTGAGCATGGGACAAGATTTAAGGATGTAAATGTAACTAATAATCATCCAATTTTGACAGGTAAAATAGTGCTTGCTCATATGAAAGAATCACTTGATTATTACAAATATCTCGAGGTTGCGGAGCTGGAAGGTGATCTGAATAAAGCTGTTAAAAATAAAGATCTAAAAAAGATAACAGATAAATATAAAAAACTTATTAAAGCCAAACTCATTCTTAATAATGCTGAGATGAGTAACTATTCAGGTGAATAGACTGAAGGCTAAAGGCTTTTAGGAAATCATGTGTAATACTACAGAATTTTGTGCATTATGTTGTGGCTAATATCCTTCAGTCTTCAGCCTAAATACTTGCATTAATTAAAACACTCCTGAGGATCCGAATCCTTCACCTCGTCCGGTTTCATTGAGTTCAGTGGATTTAATAAAATTCGCTTGCTCAACCTTTTGGATTAAAAGCTGGGCAATCCTCATACCGGTTTCAACTTTAAAAAGCTCTTTGCCGTGGTTATGCAATAGTATACAGACATTATCTCTATACTCGCTGTCTATTACTCCCGCCAGTGTATCTAATCCATGCTTTGCGGCAAGTCCGGAACGCGGCCATACGAGGCCCACATAACCGCCTGGAATTTCAAGTGCGATATCTGTTTTTACAGCTACATATTCTCCCGGCGGAATATCTTTATTTTCAGCGCTATAAAGATCCGCGCCTGCATCGTACATATTTTTTCTTACCGGCAATTTACCTTTTTCAGAAAGTAATTTTACTTTAACTATCATTGATATATCTCTCCAGTAAATTGGTAATATTTCTCAATAATATATTTCCCCGCAGAATTATTAAATAAATACCTGTCTCTTATAATTTTTAACTTTTGCAAAAAATAAATTGAGCGGCAGGTTAAACTATTTGATATTATACATGGCCCGGTACCGCTGGAATGCACTCCGGAGGAAGTATTGGAAAATTGCTTACCTTTAAAAAACAAGACCTCACCCTCAGCATTTCCGACAATTAAATCCATTACATTATCATTATCCCAATCAATCCAGAATGGATGCGCATTATTACCGATATCAATATTCCCTCCGTCGGAAATTGCGAAAATTTGATAAGAAAAAACATTATTACCATTATTTTTACCATAATATATCATGCCGTTTACTTCACCTAAAATAATATCATTTGTTTCTATATCATCCCATCTGCTGAAAATAAAAAATCCATTTACACTTAATTTTTCTCCGTTTACATATAAAGAAAAATTACCCTCCCTCTCTAATATAGGTTTATAATCTGTACCTTTGTTAATATATATAGTTAACTTACCATCTCTTCCGCCTATGACAAGATCCTTTTTGTTATCGAATTTATTATTGTATTTCCAATCAACAACAAAAGGGACAGCATCATTTCCGACATCAATTTCTACCCCGCTGATATCTTTTAAAATTTCAGGGATACTCCATTCCGGGGATATGTCTGTCCCTGTATTTTTAAAAAGATATACTTTGCCGTCACTTGAACCAACAAGCAGATCTTTTTTTTCGTCATCATCCCAATCAACAACAAATGGCGAAGCATTTCCGGTTACATGGAGGTTATCACCGGAAACTTTTAAAAATTCCTCTGAATTATTTAAATTTGGAGATTTATATAGTTTTACAAAACCGTTCGCATCTCCCACTAATAAATCCTTATTCCCGTCATTATCCCAGTCAACAACGAATGGCATAGCATATAAACTCTTTGTGTCAATAAGCATGGCCTCTTTATTAAATATTATATTTTCAGCAGGGATTGCTTTTTTAATATTGATATTCGAGATTTGCATATTAATATCAGATATGTTGTAGTAATTAGAATTTTTGGACGATATTAAAGTAAGAAAATTTTTTTTAGGATAAAGATAAATATCAAATGTTTCTTTATTTTTAACTATTCCGATATATTGTCCTTTGTATGCATAATTTCCATTTTTATAGATCTTAACTTCTTCGAAAATAGGTGAATTAAAAACAATTTTGTTAAATCCCCATGATTTTCCGGAAATATCCTTATATTCATTATTCATCTCATCTATCGCAGTAACCGCAAAATAATAAATATTGTTTTCATTTAAATTATCAAATATATAAATTTTAGTGCCTGCTTTAGTACTGTCAAAAAGCAAATTAGAAGATATAAAATCAAAAGGTTCCATTGATTTATAAATCCTGTAAAGAATAACATCTTTTTCTTTTGATTCATTATATACATCCCAATCCAATTTAACACTCCCCGGTGTTGTTCCCGGACCTATATAGAAATCTACAGGAGACGGAGGATTAATATCAAGAGTGGGAATAGCTATTTTCGTTTCCACTTCTTTATTTTCATTTCCTGCTTCATCCACTGCAGTAACTGCAAAATAATAAGCTGAGCCATTATCAAGTCCGCTTGCCG
This sequence comes from Candidatus Desantisiibacteriota bacterium, assembly GCA_016209155.1. GTDB lineage: Bacteria > JACRDZ01 > JACRDZ01 > JACRDZ01 > JACRDZ01 > JACQWU01. The sequence continues at coordinate 4,414 of JACQWU010000193.1, forward strand.
TAAAAGTTGAATCATTCTTTATCTGTGTAAGCAATATGGCATCAGATATATTCTGATAGGATAGTAATTTTTTATAATATAAATTGTAATGTTCTATATCATCCGCAGAACTTCCTCCTTTCCAGCTTAAATTTACTTTACCGCTTGAATTATCATCTTCAGCGCTTAAGGTAGTAATTTTGAAAGGAGCTGTTGTATCGGACATAACAATAGAAACCGGTGTAATTATCGAAAAATTTTCCATTTCATCATAACTGAATACTCCATAATATGCTTCAGTTCCATTAGACAAAGAATCTTTATAGAATGAAGTAGAATCAAATCCCATAAATAATTTATCTCCGTCATCAGGAGAAGACGGCTGTCCGGATAAATTGCGGACTATTTTTATTCCCTTAAAATCATTATCGTTTGGATTATGCCATGACAGAGTCACATGGGAATCTCCATCTGAAACTATTTTTAAATCTGTAACAGGTCCGGGAGGAGTATTATCACCTACATAACGTGCACTATAACTATAACCGTACTGCATGTAAGTGGTATCTGACGTGCATACAGCCGGAATTAAAATTATTTTTTTATATTCGCTCCCAAAGTTTTTGACAATTGCTTCACCTCTATTATTTAATATAGGAATCTCCTCGCTTGTTTCATTTCCATATTTTTTTTTTTTTTTTTAATTAACTCTCCATACATTCTCACTGCTGTTCGTGCCATCACTCTGAAAAACAATTTCTAAATTGGAATCAAGATTTTCACTGTTAAATATTATATAATTTGCGCCCCAATTATATGGTTTTTTTAAATAGGGCGGAAAACTGTTATTTATAGGATAAGCATAATAATCATATATAGCTGCAATTTCAGGATAATATGCTCCATCATAATAATATTTACCCTGATGCAGAAATTTATTATGGTTTATACCTGTAAAATAATTATAAATTGTAAAAAAAGGGAAAACATCTCTCATGTCAGCCGCATATCTTGCCCTTAATGCCCGCTTAATTGCTTCTGTTGCCTGAATTTTATTTGTATCTTTCATTGCGCATTCTTCCCATATATATTTTATCACGTTAACATCTTTAAAATAATCAGTTAAGAATATAGGAAAAATACCTGCGGCATAATGATGATTTGGACCAGGATTAACTATTGATCTATTGCGATCTAAAGCTATCCACGGATAATTAAAAAAATCTTTTAAAAAAACAAGATACCCGTTTATATCGGGATAGGTTTCTTCTTCCATCCATACGGAAGATGCCTCACACCACCATATTTCCTCAAGCCAGTCATATGAGTTCTGAATAGCATGAAAAAATTCATGAGCGGCTGTAATGCGTAATGCATCAAGAGGATCGGAAAAACCATAAACATTAAAAGGAAAATCATTATCAATAACAATAAAACTCGGATAGGTTGTTTTTTTACTATCATTAATATTACCCTCCGGTTGTGTATATCCAAACCATTTTCTAATATCGAGATTTAGTAAATAAATATCATATTTATTATTTCCGCCTAACCCTGCATCTGATTCCGGCTTTTTATATCCTAATTCATCTATTTCATGAACCCATACAGATTCAAATATCGACGCGCATTTTTCCACGTAATCCGGAACATTATTACTATTATTATCGGTAAGCGGGACCAGATTATTTCTTGAGCTTTTTGTTTTGGTATAATGAACTCTAAAATTCCCGTTAATAATCTCATAATCAAGAACTGTTTCTGATTTATCAAATTGAAAATCATCAGACTCCTCGCTAAATTCTGTAGGGCGTCTGAAAAACTTTCTTATGGTTTTTGACCGCGCAGCCTTAGATAATTTATTAAAATTTAAGTACAATTCTTTAAAATCCGAAGTACCGCATTTTGCATGAGAGGAAAAATTATTCGATTTTTTTTCTTTAACTTTAGAATATGAAACCGGAATAAGTCCGGGCGAAATACTGTATATTTCAGACAAATCAATATCTTCTCCAAAAACATTACCGGCACAAAAACAGCAAAATAAAAAAATAGCTATTAAATACATATTTCTTGCTTTCACACTAAATCCTTTATTTTCAGATTAATCCCAGAGTATTAAACTATCCTCATCTATTTTCAAAGCTTTATTCTGGCATCTGGGACATGTCTTATACTTTTTGGGAGTAATTAAATCCACTTTATTTTTACATGTATGACATATAAAACCATTTTCCTCCTGATCCTCTCCCTCCTTGACCAAACGGTTCAAAATCTCAATATTTTTTTCCACACTTTCGGTTAATTCAATAAAATAACGAAAAGCTTTCTTCCCTTTTTCTGTTACCGCATCTCTATATTTAATTGCTTTTTTTAAATCGATTACATTAACTGTGGATATCTTTCTGCATTTATAACATACATACGGCGTACTTTTTTGTATCCCCCAGACAGGCAATACACCACTGCCTATATCCAGCATCTTACTTCTATAACCGCAATTATTACATTCCATACAGAAAGCTTCACCCATATGAGACCTCCTATTTGTATTCACATCAAATTTGATATGAAATTTCCTATTATATAAATTATAAGCTATTTTTGCTTTTTATTCTATTTTTTTCACGGGTTTTAATTATTTTTGCTCTAATTTCCGGATCATGGATAAATCCCAGCATCATTTTCCGCTGTTCAGGGTTCTTCCATCTTTTTTTAGCAGCTTTGCTTAATTTAGCTTTATATTCAGGATCCATTTTTATCTTCATTAATCTATCTCTCTCTTGAGGATTATGCCACATTTCTTTAATTGTTTTTACCAGTTTTTTCCTATTTTTAAGGGAGTTTAATTTTTTTAGCATTTTCCCTCTGTATTCCGGATCTTTCCATCTTTTTAATGATTTCTTTCTAATAACTGCTCTAACCTCAGGATCTCTCAAATGCATAATTCTTTTAGCTTTAAATTCAGGGTTTTCATTCATTTTTATAAAATTTTTTATTCTTCTTTCTCTATCTTTACTTTTTCCCCAGCTTTCTTTAATTGATTCAGTCATCATTTTTCTATATTTAGGATTCTTCCATCTTTTCTTAGCTTTCTCACTAAGGATCGCTAACATTTTAGGATTTTTCATATTTTCCCGAAGAACTTTTTCTATTTTTGCACGAGATTTGGGATCATTCCATCTTTTTTTAATGATTTTGCTAAATCGCTCTGAAAGTTGTTTTCGAAACACCGGATTTTTCAATTTTTGTCGAAGCCTGTAAGTAGTATTATAAAGAAGTAAAGGCGAGACTAATGCAGCATCTTTATATATTTTTCTATATTCCCGCATTTCCATAGTATGTTCTTTATATAAATGCGATGCAGTGATTCTTTGATACCAATTATGACATATTGCACATTGAATTTTATCATCTAATATTTTATTATTAATTTTTCTTTTCATATTATAGCCCTTTATATATAGGTAAGCAATTATTACCTTTATATTAAATTATAAGTTATTTTAGCTTTCAGCGTCAAATAGTTTTTGACCTGACATTAATTAATATTATATAATCTAAAAAAAAAGGGGGAAATAATGGAGATGGATCATGATGAATATAAACTTCTTTTTGCGCCAATACTTGCAAAAGAAGAAATAGCATCCATTCTTAGCCCTTATGGATTTAAAGATATACCCAAAGCTGATAATAATATACAGCTTATAGCCGGGGATCCATTACAAAGAAAAGTTTTTGCGATTTTCTTTATCCATTTATTGAAAATCCTTGGGGAATCTCCTGATCCTGATATGGCTCTTAATAATATGGAAAAATATATCAGGAATGTAGCAAGCCCTGTTTCCTTATTTTCTTTTTTTGCAAATAATTTAAAACCTCTGGAAATATTAATCTTGATATTGTCACATAGCCAGTTTTTTTCAGATATAATATGCATAAATACAACCTATTTTGACTGGCTTTTTGAATCAAAAAATATAGGAATTGCTAAAACATCCGCAGACTTTTCATATGATATTAATGAAATGCTTAAATCCGTTAAAAGTTTTGAAAAAAAAACCAATATACTCCGTATTTTTAAACGCCGGGAAATACTCAGAATAGGTGTAAACGATTTAATTGATGCTCTTTCGCAGGAAGCAGTCATGCGGCAAATTTCTCTCCTTGCTGAAACTCTGCTCGAAGCAGCATATCAAATATCGAAAGAAGAACTCCAGCTAACATATGGAATACCAAAAACACCTCATAAAGAGGAGGCTGATTTCTGCATAATAAGCATGGGAAAATTGGGCGGAGAGGAGTTAAATTACAGTTCAGACATTGATATTATTTTTATTTATTCTGATGATGGAGAGGTAGAAAATACAGATAAGAAATCTCAAAATATAATTTCTAATCTTGATTTTTTCACAAAACTTGCAGAGATGATTATCCGTCATATTTCAAACATTACAGATGAAGGTTATTGTTTCAGGGTTGATACACGCCTTAGGCCTGACGGCAAATCAGGACAACTGGTGCGCAGTCTTGAAAGTATGGAAAAATATTATTACAGTCATGGAGAAACATGGGAACGGCAGGCACTTATTAAAGCCAGAGTTGCAGCAGGAGACAGGAAACTCGGAAAAACTTTTCTTAAAAAAATTGATGGTTTTATATACAGAAAATATCTTGATTACCAGGCAATTCAGGAAATAAAAATGCTTAAAAATAGAATCGAACAGGAAGTTGATAAAAAAGAACTTTTTGAGCGTGAAGTAAAATTGGGATATGGCGGAATTCGCGATATTGAATTCACCGTTCAGTTTCTTCAGCTTTTACATGGCGGAGAAAATGAAATTTTAAAAAATACAAATACATTAACGACCTTAAAAAATCTTTTCATCGGAATAAACCTATAGATACAAAGCAAGAGATAAAAACGCCGGGAGAAGAGTTTCGTAAAGATTATAAGATGCATACAGAAAACATACGGCAGGTTTTTATGCATCTGTTCCAGGGGCTATTTCAGTATAATATAGAGCAGGCTGAGGAAACCGATTTGATATTAAATCCTAATCCGGACGGGACTTTGATATTAAATATTCTTTCCCGCTATAATTTCTATGATATAAAAAAAGCATATAAAAACCTTAAACTTTTAAGTGAGCGTGATATTTTTACCCCTTATACTTTCCGTACAAAAAAATATTTAGCTAATATTTTGCCTATACTTTTAAAAGGATGTTATTCCTCATCCCGCCCTGACCGGGCATTAAATAACTTTGAATATTTTACAGGGAAATTAGGCGCTAAAACTATATTTTATGAAAGTTTGAAATCAAGTCCCAATATGATCTCAATACTGACTAATATTTTTGGCACAAGCATTTATCTTAGCGATATTTTAATGCAAAATCCTGAATTCCGTGATCTTATAGTTAAAATACTCGGGACTATTCTTACCGGAATAAATTTTTTTATGCATAAAAATATGCAAAGGACAATGAAAGCCCTTACACAGCTTGCTTTATTTATTCTGGAAAATATATTTTATACAAACTGGGAAAATTCACAATTAAAAGGGAAGATCTCTTTATGTATTTTAAGTCTCGGGAAATTGGGCAGAAAAGAACTTAATTTTGACTCTGACCTGGATATTATATTTTGTTATGAAATACATCAAGACCATATTAATTCTAATGAATCTATGGAAATTCATTATATGGTTTGCGAGTGGATAAAAAAATTTTTACAGGATATGCAGAAAATATATAAAGTTGATTTGCGATTACGCCCCATGGGAAACTCCGGAGAATTGGCAATCCCATTATCTCGGTTTCTGGAATACTTTCAAAAACAGGCACGCACATGGGAAAAAATAGCTTTTCTTAAAGCAAGTTTTGGCGGTGGAGATAAAAAAACAGCAGAAAAATTAATAACAGGTATTCGAAAAATAATATTTGCGTCACTATCAAACGAAAAACTCTTATATGATATTATTGAAATTAAAAATTTGATAGAAAAAAATACTAAAGATAGTGCCAATGATTTCAAACATGGAATCGGCGGACTTATGGAAATTGAGTTTATAATAGATTATATAGTATTAAAAAGTGGTATGGAAAAATATTTTCTGTCCGGTACAGGGACTACCAACTCATTAAAAATTTTAAAAGAATTAAAAATAAAAAAACTTATTACTTCCAAAGACTATAATATTCTAAAAAATGCATATATATTCCTTATGCATATTGAAATGACACTCCGGCTAAATATGACAGGTGAAAAAACATATATTCTTTCAAATGATCCTGAATGGATTACTTTAGCGGCCAGACAGATGGGATATAATACTGTGGAACAATTTATATCACAATACAAAAAAAATTCCGCTTGCGTAAGAGATATATTTGATAAATTAAATATTCAGGTTGATAGACTGAAGGCTGAAGACTTTTAGATACAGATCGCATAATTGCTAATATCCTTCAGCCTTCAGCCTAAATACCTGAATAGTTACAAAAAGTTAAACCTGTGTTAAAATACTTCTATGCTGAAAAAATGGTTTAACAAAGAAACAACTTCAATAAGCGCGGGTGCTGTTATTCTGGCTTTTTCATCTCTTACCAGCCGTATTATAGGAATACTGCGCGATCGTATTCTTGCCGGCAAATTCGGAGCGGGCGATGCTCTTGATATCTATTATGCTTCTTTCCAGATACCTGATTTTTTTTACAATATTTTTATTCTTGGAACACTTTCAGTAGCTTTTATTCCCATATTCACATCATATATCAAAAAAAACAATGAATATACTTTTAGCGAAGAAGCTATGGATTTTACAAATACTATAATTAATGCCACTCTTATCGGAATGGGAACAGGCTGTCTTTTGCTCATGCTATTCACCCCTGCTTTTATAACTTATGTAGCTCCGGGATTTACAGGTGAAAAAAGAGAAACAGCAATAGATATTACAAGAATAATACTTATATCTCCGTTTATTTTCAGCATAAGCAGTATTTTAAGCAGTATATTGACGTCGTTTAAACGCTTCATCGCTTTTTCTTTTTCGCCGATACTTTATAATTTAGGTATAATTTTCGGAGCATATTTCTTTGCTCCGATTTGGGGAGTTAAAGGCCTTGCCATGGGAGTTGTGCTTGGTGCATTTTTACATATGCTGATTCAAATCGCTCCGGTAAAAAATATTGGATATGTATATAAAAAAATTATAAACCTTAAACTTCCCGGAGTCAAAGAATTCAAACGTCTTTTCATTCCAAGAATTTTTGGAATAGATATTTCACAGACAAGTCTTTTAATCGGCAGTATTATAGGATCCACCTTAAGCACAGGCACTATTACCATATTTAATCTTGCAAACAATCTCCAGAGTATGCCGATTGGTCTTTTCAGTATTTCACTTGTTAGCTCTGCATTCCCGCATCTGGCGGAAGCCTATTCTCAAAAAGACTTTAATCAATTCGGAGAAATTTTTTATAAAACCGCATCCAAAATTCTTTTCTTCATAATACCTTCCGCAATATTTTTATATGTATTGCGTATACCTATTATTAAATTTATTCTGGCAACAGGCAAATTCACCCAAAAAGATGTAGCAATAACCGGCGCAGTGCTTGGATGCTTTTATTTCAGCCTTTTCTCACAGGGAATGACTCCGCTTATTCTGCGATGCTACTATTCAATGCACGATACAATAACTCCGTTTATAATAAACCTTATAAGTATTGCGATTGATGTGACGGCATCCTACCTATTCATTAAATTATTAACACCTTCAACAGAATTTTACTTATTCAGTCAAAAAATATTAAATCTGACAAACTACGAGGATATAAGAGTTATGGGACTTGTACTGGGTTTTTCCCTAACAAGCATTATCCATATGACCATGTTATATTTCATTCTGCATTTGCGTGTTAAAAACCTATACGGTAAAAAACTTCTTATTTCTTCATTAAAATTTCTCTTCGCATCTATCATAGCGGGTTTTATTTTAAATTTTCTCAAGCACTATTTAGAAACATTACTGCCATCTCAAAACATACTGACTCTGGCTTTAATACTGATAGCATCAGGCATAATAGGAATTTTGATATATACGTTTATCTCATGGATATTAAAAGTGGAAGAGATTATATCGATTAAAAAATGGTATTTGTTGAAAAAATAAATACAAAAAATAAATTATTACGATAACCATGAGGTAGGAGCAATCTCCGTATTCATCGTTTCATTCACATCTTCAGCCGCACATACCGGACACTCATGTTTTTGATGACCAACCTTTAAGTGGCGTGAGCGGTTACATAAATTTAACATTAAAAAAGTATAAAAAAAATCTTGACTCTCCTCCATGGGCAGGGTTTATAGTATTTAAAACTGGAATAGAGGTTTGAAAAACAAATTTTGAATGGGAGAGAAAAATGCTGCCGATTGGTGAATTTTCAAAAGTTACTCAACTTACCATTAAAGCCTTAAGAATATATCATGAAGAGGGAATCCTTATTCCTGATAAAATTGATAAATTTACAAATTACCGGTATTATGGAGATAAGGCTTTTGAAAGAGCGAAGATTATAAAAGATTTAAAGGAATTTGGTTTTTCGCTAAATGAAATAAAATCAATTTTGGAAATCTGCAAGGATGACAGGGAAGTAGCTGTTTTTTTAGAGAAAAAATTAAAAGAAATTGAGTCTAAAATAAAAGAGCATAAATTTTTAAAAGAAAAATTAAAATTATACATTGAAAATTCAAAGGAGGATATTAAAATGGATGAAAATTTTAGCGTTGTAGAAAAAAGTTTACCGGAAAAATTTATCTGCGGAATAAGATTCACAGGGATATATCAGGAAGTAGGAAATTACTTTAAGGAAATATATAAAAAAGCAGGCAGATATTCCACGGGTACAGCTTTTGCTCTTTATTATGATGCGGAATACAAAGAAAATGATGCTGATATCGAGACCTGTACTGAAGTTAAAAAAGAGGTTAAAATCGAAGGTTTAAATTGCAGAAAACTTCAGGGCGGTAAATGTGTGAGTATTATGCACAAAGGGCCATACGCAAATCTACACAAAAGTTATAAAAAAATATTTGATTATTGCACAGAGAAAAAATATAAAATTTTAATTCCTATCAGGGAATTCTATATTAAGGGACCGGGAATGATTTTCAAAGGCAATCCGAATTATTATATTTCGGAGATTGTATTTATGGTTTAAAAAAAAAATCAAAAAAAATTCTTGACAACCAATGGTTTGCTTCTTTTGCTTCTTTAAAAACAATAATTATTTTA
>JACQWU010000052.1 GCA_016209155.1 Candidatus Desantisiibacteriota bacterium
AATTGATTATTATTTGTTTGTTGTTGTCGTTGTTGTAGAGACATGCCATGGCATGTCTCTACGGAAACGATGGGACCATGGCGTATCCCGCCCGAAAAATTTGCGGTATTTTCGATAATTAAAATTCCATGTATATGATTCGGCATAATGACAAATTCGTTCAATATCACAAACGGGAAATGATTTGGAATTTCCAACCAATATTTTTGGGCAATTTTACCAATTGTTGTAATTTCACCAATTTCACCAAAATAATGTTCCCTGTTATGGGTACAAATTGTTATAAAATAATAACCATTGGAAGAATAATCCCAATTTGATAAACGGGTAGATTTTATGCGGTATTGATTTTTAAATAAATCATTTCTCGTGTTTTCCATATCCACAAATTCCCTATAATTTTCATTCATCCGTAGAGACATGCCATGGGTAGAGACATGCCATGGCATGTCTCTACAAACGCATTAACAACACCACAATTGCGTATCCCACAATTTTTTTCTGCCAAATAATTTCCGGGAAGGATCCCACATTTCACAATATGCGTTTACATATTCTACTGCTGCAGGTTTATCTATTTTATAATAATATCGACAAAATTTTCTATATAATTTAAGCATGTTCTTATCAAAACAAAAATCCAGCATTCCATCAAGGGTACATTCAATACGATGTTTATCCCTGCAGCCGGAACTAATAATTGAATCTACTTCTTGTGAATAAATAATTCCGGCTTGCTCTGCAAGCTTGAGAATCCCTTTTGCTAAATTTTTAATTTCTTTAATTGATTTTTTTGATATCATTTAAAACTCTTTCTGCATCCTATAACTTTCCTATCATAGGTAGAAGATACTCTGCGGCATTTTCGCAGGGTTCTTCATTATCCATAACTGCTTTCATGTCAAATTTACATACCATTCTGCCGCTGAAAGTAAATTAAACAAGTATTATAATTTACTATTTCTTTTAAATCCTGTTAACTCATTTAAAATTCCAATTTCTTCAAAAGTTTTAATTAATGATATTGCTGATTTAAGGCTAATTCCTAATTCTTTAGTAACATCACTAGTTTTAATTATTGGTTTATGATAAAGAAAATTAATAAATTCTCTACCTAATTTTGCTTTTCGGTTAAGCCTAACTATTTTTGCATCAATACTATCTAAATCGGGCTTTTTTTTGCATGGAAATGATATAATAAATTTTAAACCACTGAGAAAAGCAATTAACCACGAAAGACACGAAAAGCACGAAAAAAAACATAAATAAATTTTTTTATAATTTTTATTTTTAATAACCAGTTTCTGGGTCGAGAGGGTTAAACTCATTGGCCGCCGTATCAATATTATAGGAATTATTAGAGCTAAATTCAAATTCAAACCCACATTCATGACACTTATAATAATTCGCAATGCCTGTTGTACGTTTAGTAAGAATATTTTTTTTCTTTTTTCAAAACAATATGGACAAAGCCAATGTTTGGGTTTGGTAGAATTATCTATTTTTTTGTACATATATACAAAAATTCCGGAAGCTATTTCTTTAAGTTCATATTGGAGTTCTGTATCAGCCCACTTTTCGAATTCCATAATTTTTTGTGTAAGATTTATATTGTTTTCTTTGATTTCATATTTGATGACTCCTTATTGTTTGTGGATATTTTTTGTATATCATAGATATTCCTTCCATTGTTCTGCATTTATATTACCATTTCCTCAGAAAAAAAAGAAAAATTTTTAATTTCTGGAAATGAGCAGTTTGGATTACGAAATAATAAACTTTGACAATTATAAATTTCCGAGTTTTGGGATTTAAAAATCCTTTGTTCTGAGCAATAAGCTATTGCTGCAACATGTGAATTTTCTGATTTCCCAAGGATGTGGTAAGACATTAATTGTAAACCACTATCACTTGCCAGTTCATCTAACTTTGGAATGCCTTCGAGAAAACAAATAATTAAGCCAGGCTTTGAAGATGGTAATTGCCGTAAAGCAGCTTCTTGTATCTTCTTTTTTATACCATCCAGAACTTTGTTTGCTTTTCTAGATTTTATTGTTAATTCCAAGGGATTAACTATGTTCCCATTCCTTTTATTTGGGAAAATCACTCCATGAGCTTCTGGAGCTTTTCTTACAAGTAATTTTTGGTAACTTTTTTCTAAATTAATAATTTCATCATTTTTTTGAGTTAAATTGAGAACTATATGTCCATAAGGAATATCAAAAGCACCAACCACTTCACACTTAAAAAAATCAAGAATTTGAGAAGACAAATTTGTTAGATATTGATTATCGCTATGCAATCTGTCATAAAGTTCAAGATCAATCGTACCTTTTAAATTATAATATTCTATTTGAGGCCACAATATCTCAACCAATCTATAAAAATCTATACGTCTAATTTTTCTTGAACCATCAACACTTATTCTTTTGCATTCAACATTAAAATCAAATTTTGGAGTTTTAACTAGAAATTCAGGGGAACCATCTTCCTCATACCATTTTATCTCATAACCTTGTAGATGATAATGCCAGGCAATCTGAATCTCAAACAGGTAATCATATGCTCGATTTTCATCTAATAAATCTTTTTTATATTTATTTCTTACTTTTTCAGGCATATTTTGCTGGAGGACTAATATTGTTTTTGCATCTCCGGCTAATTGTTTTAATCTTGCATCTAAATTGTTTTTTATTGACTTTCCTGTGCGATTCAATTC
>JACQWU010000214.1:0-1381 GCA_016209155.1 Candidatus Desantisiibacteriota bacterium
GATGAATATATCCCTTACCGTATTTTTCTGCGAGTTCCGCTAATTTAGCCGCCTGCCTAAATTCTATTATCCCGGCAGGGATCTTTATCCTTACGGCAAACTTATCCTTTTGCCTCTGTTTCATAAAACCGCCGGATTTAAGACTTTTCAAATCTTCCATTTTTTATTTGTATCCTTTTAAAACACATGGTTATTACTGCATTTATTTCATTATCTTCTCAAATGACTGTAAACTGGGCTCAATAATCGTTGGTTTTCCTACTCTTCCTTCCAATGCCTCCTGTGTTTTAAGCCCGTTTCCCGTTATATAAGCAACTGTAGTTTCGTCAGGATCAAGCTGATTGGTATTTATCAATTTATTTAAAACTGCAATTGTCACGCCTCCTGCGGTCTCTGTAAAGATACCTTCGGTTTCCGCTAAAAGTTTTATACCCTCTACTATTTCTTCATCATTAACGCTTTCACCTTTTCCGCCGCTTTCTATCATGGTTTTTAAAGCATAGTATCCGTCTGCCGGATTTCCGATTGCTATAGATTTGGCAATAGTATCCGGTTTCACCGGCTTGATATTATCTGTTTTATTTTTAAAAGCTGTTACAACAGGAGAACATCCAAGCGCCTGCGCCCCGTAAACTTTTGTATTTATCTCATCCTCTAAAAGTCCGATTTTTTTAAATTCATTAAATCCCTTCCATATTTTTGTAAGCAGTGAACCAGAAGCAATAGGTACAATTACCTGAGATGGAGCTTTCCACTCCATCTGTTCAACTGTTTCATATGCCAGAGTTTTTGAACCCTCGGCATAATATGGACGGATATTTATATTAACAAAAGCCCAATTATATTTCCCTGAAATTTCACTGCACAGCCGGTTTACATCATCATAGTTACCGTCAATAGCAATTACATTTGAAGCATAAACAAGACATCCGAGTACTTTTCCCTGTTCAAGATTTTCGGGAATAAAAATAAAACTGCGCAGTCCCGACGAAGCCGCCTGTGCAGAAACAGCATTAGCCAGATTACCGGTGGAGGCACATGCAACAGTATCAAATCCAAATTCCTTTGCCTTTGTAAGAGCAACAGCCACCACTCTATCTTTAAAAGAAAGAGTGGGATGATTTACCGTATCATTCTTAATATATAACTTTTTCATTCCCAGCTTTTTTTCGAGGTTATAAGCACGGACAAGCGGTGAAAATCCTGAATAAAGTCCGACAGTATGATTCCCGCCGTTTACAGGAAGCAAATCAGCATAACGCCATAAACTTTTTGGCCCCTGTTCAATACTTTTTCTGGTCATGCTTTTCGCAATAGCTTCATAGTCATAAACTACTTCAAGAGGCCCGAAACAAAATTCGCAAACATGAACAGGCTCTTC
>JACQWU010000214.1:1434-20949 GCA_016209155.1 Candidatus Desantisiibacteriota bacterium
TAGCCCCGCATTCTCTGCATTTAAGTCCATTAATCCTTTTCATGAGATAAACATTCTCCTTTTTTTATAGAAGATACCGCATTCAAAGAATTATATGTAAAAAAGATATTAATGTAAAGATTTTTTTTACATTTCACAAATACCATATTAATGGCATATTCTTGACTTTTTATATTTTTGTACTATATTTAATATATTATATTGCTTTTATAAAAAAGGAGAAAAAGGATGAGAAAAAATGTTAAGACAATTTTTACCGTAATGTTAAGTTTTTTGTTTGCAATATCTATTGCCTGCGGCGGAGGCAAAAGCAGTGATAAAAAAGATAATAATGATAATAATAACGAAGCCCCGCAGACTCAAATACCAGCCGCACCGCAAAATGTTCAAGTTACACACGGAGACAACCAGGCAACAATAACATGGAACACTGTTTCAGGAGCAACAAGTTATAATATTTATTCAGCTTCTCAAACAGGTGTTAAAAAAAATAATTACAGTACTTTAACAGATGGCTCACAATGCACAAATGTTACAGCAAGTCCAAAAACACTTACGGATTTGATTAACGGTAAAACGTATTATATTGTTGTAACAGCTGTTAATACAAAAGGTGAAAGTACGGAATCAAACGAAGCTTCCGCTGCTTTACAGATTCCGGGTGAAGAAGCAGTTGAAGCCGGGGCGGAGACTTCTGAGGCAATAAGTGCTATGTTTTCTTCATCAACTGATGATGATTCTCAAAGCGCGTCATCAGGTTCAAAGGAATTAAATGAAGCTTTACCCGAAGTTTCCGATGCTCTTTCAAGCGCACCGGATACATCAGGTGATAATACTTCAGCACGTAAAATTGCATTCAGAAAAGTGCTTACATCTTCAACTGAATATAGCGGCCCCTCAACCGGACCTGACACTACTTCCGGCTGGTACTGGAAGGAATATACATATAATAACAGCACATGGAAATTATGGATAAAGTCTGATCCTGCCTTTGATTTTACAACCGGCTGGCCTACAGGAACAAATAAATGGTGGTGGGCATGGACAGGGGAAAGCGGAGCTCCTGCCGGATATAAATGGATAACAGAATATACTATTGTTGACGGATCAAGAACAACAGGAACTTATAGATTTGAAATAAATGCTCCTGCTGCAAAATATGTCGGGTCATGGTTTGAAGGTTCATTTGATTGGACCAATTTAAGATATTCTATCGGGGCACATACATCTTTCAATAATTGGAAAACACATTGGGTGAGAGAAGATTTAAGCAGTGTAGATAGTTTTGGAAGTTATAGAAATACCGGCACATATAATGGCACTAATTGGGCTTGGGATTATAAATGGTATTATGGTACAGGGACGAATACAGACCCGGGATATACAGCAATACCTGAGTGGAAACCGGCATCACCATCAAGTGTATGGGCATCAACAATTGATGGAACAGGGCTTGTTTACTGGGGAGAAGGTTCCAGCTACTTTGAAGATGGTGTATGGTTATGGGAATACTCTTCATATAGATTTGACGGAGAAACCCATACATATTCACATGTAAGGCCAAAATTTATATGGAACAGCGGATGCATGAGGACTCTTGCTGTTGTTGAGGGAAATTATGAAAGTACGAGTGAGGCCGGCGCGGAAAAAATGTGGGAAATCACATCAGCATATGATACAGGTTCATATATAATTTCACCGATAAGATATAATGCTTTATTTAGAGAAAAGAATAAAACAACTGTGGAAAGCCAAAATTTAACAAGCACAGGTATATATACTATTATACTCAAAAAAAATAACGGTGAAACATTTAAAAAGAAATTTAAAGGTTCGGATCTCACAATTGAAGTTCCTGTGGATGGCGATGATATTCCATACATTGACAGCATAACAGTTGAACCTTTAGACACAACTATTAATGTAGGGCAGACAGTAACCTATATAGCAAGTGTAAATGATAATTACAATAATCCCATACTTGCTCAGCCAAAATTTACATGGCTGTCAAACCATGAAAATATAGCAAGTATAGACTCGACAGGAATAGCAACAGGTCTAAGCGACGGAACTGCAACAATTACAGCGCGCGTAGCCCGCCGCTATGATTTTGACGGTGACAGTAGAATATCAAATATAGGCGGCGGATTTCTTGACGATCTCCTGTCTGCGACAGCAACACTCACGGTTAATCCTGTGCCTGCGCCATTAGCACCGGCAAATGTTAGCGCGAGTAAAGGCGATGGACAGGTAACAATTAACTGGAACAGCGCTATAGGTGCAACATCATATAATGTTTATTATGCAGAGGGTTCAACAGTAACTAAAATAAATACAAAAGTAACAACAAATAGCTTATCAAAAACAATAACAGGGTTAACAAACGGAACTCTGTATTCATTTGCAGTTACAGCAGAAAATTATAATGGTGAATCCGATTTAAGCCAGATTGCTACGGCAACTCCGAATGTTTCAGGTTCAAATGAAAAAACATTCGGCGCGCCGGCAATTGTTTCAAGCAATACATCAGTTAATCTGACACTTTCTTTTAATTATTTATTTATGAATAATAGTAATTCATTCGTAACATGGGGAAACTTAAGCACGCCAAGAGGAATTGTGTTTGATCAATCCTCAACCGGTGTGCAATTTGGATCAGATAAAATTGTATATTCAGCAGATTCATTAGTCGGCGGGAGCTCATCTTACTTTGGAAGAACAGAGATGATAGGTCATGAAAATACAATCTATATTTTCTTCCCGACAACCGCAAATCCAAATGCTCTTTATTTTATTAAATCAACTGATGGGGGAAATAGTTTTAGCGGTCCGCTGTCAGTTAAAACCAAATGTCTGGCTCCAAGAATTTATATGGGTGCAAATGCCGATACTATTTATGTTATTTACATGGATGGCACTGATTATAAATTTTATTTGATTTCCTCAACAAACGGAGGACAAAAGTGGAGTTCTGCGGCTGTGCTTACGGATGTTATGGGAGAACCTGATGCCGCAGTTTCAGGTAATGATCTTTATATAACATGGTCAAATAAAGATGGTGTCAAATTTACTAAAGTAACAGGAGCATCACAGCAGCCGTCTGTTTCTCAAGCAATTGTTGTAAATGCATGGACCGCAGATCCATACCAGACCGGGGTAATATATTGTTCCAAATCTATAAATGGAGGAACAAGTTTCGGTGACAGAGTTAAAGTTTCAACAAATACAAATTATAGAGCCGGCTCTCCGAGAATCACAGTTGATTCAGACGGCGGAATCCATTTAGCATGGATACAGGGATATTATATTTTCATGGATGGCTGGGATGAAATGCAAAGATTTGCTTTATTCTATGCATTTAGCGGTGATGAAGCAGTCAGTTTCTCAATTCCAAAACAGATTGCCGGCGGTGAAGATAATACAAACATAATGTATCCTTCAATTTTTGAAAATAACGGCAAGGTTGGAGTAGCTTATATACAAACGTTAAATTCTGATTATTCAATTAAATACACACACGGAGAATAAAAACACTAATGTCTATACCCCGCAGCTTACTGCGGGGGTTATTCACCTTTTTGGACTGCCCCTATTAATAGCTCTCGTGGTTATTATTCTCCTTGAAAAAACGTTATATATATGATAGTGATAATGAAATTATTTTGGCGAAGTAATTGGAATGGCACATGCATTGAATGCTTCCGGCAAATAATGAAAAATGAATTTAAAAAACAGGCTGATAAATGGATTGGTTGAATTAATTTTTAACCGGATTTTTTTAGGTAGGGGTTCGATTTATCGAACCCGTTTACGGGCTTGATAAATCAAGCCCCTACAATATTAAATTTCCATTTTTTATCAAGATAGGGAATTTTAAATATAAAAAACGCGTTTTATCAATTTTTTCACACCTTCTTAAGTTAATCCTGTTTAATTAACGATTGAAATTTTAGTTGCAAACAGTCGATAAAAGTAATAATATTGAATAAATAAACTAAATTTTAATGAAATATAAAAAAATGAGGAGGATAATAATAAGATGTTTAACCTTAATAACAGTAGATAAATCACTTATACGTAAGTTAAAAGAAATTGAAACAATAACTCCCATCTAATTAATTTTTAAGCAGCATTATAAGCCTTTTTAATATCATCCCGGGTAAAATAAAAAATTATGCATAAAACTGATTTTTCTAAAATTGCAAAAGAATATGAAAATAATTCGCTGGTTCAAAAATCCGCGGCAGAGATACTTATTCAGCTTTTGAATATTGGAGATAAAGATGATATTCTGGATCTTGGATGCGGAACCGGAAATATAACAAAAAATCTGCAAAATTTAACATCAGGTAATGTTTATGGAGTAGACCCTTCCGAAGGCATGGTTAAAGAAGCTCAAATAAAAAATGAAAAAAGCAATATACATTTTGAATTAAAAAAAGCTGAAAAATTAGACTATATAAATGAATTCGATGTGATATTCTGTAATTCCGTTTTCCAATGGTTTAAAAATCCTGAAACAGTAATTAATGGTTGCTATAAGGCATTGAAAAAAAATGGGAAAATAGGTATACAATCACCGGCGACACAGATTTATTCCCCTAATTTTATTAAAGGAATAGAAGCTGTAAAAAAGGATTCATCTCTTTCAAAGTCCTTTGCCCATTTCAAAAATCCATGGTTTTTCCTTGATACTGAAAAAGAATATAAATCTTTATTTGAACAATCCGGATTCGAAGTACCTTTTGTTAAATTGTATCCAATCAAATCATTAAATACACCCGATGAAGCCATTAGAATATTTGAATCCGGAGCGGCGATAGGTTATCTAAATCAAAATTTCTATGACATATCGATAGACAACACCTACACTGAAAACTTCCGAAAAACAATGAAAAATGAATTTAAAAAACAATCTGGGACTGATGGATTGATTGAATTAATTTTTAATCGGATTTTTTTGGTTGGAGTTAAAGAGTAAAAAATGGAAGATATTACTTTAAACGGCGAAGAGCCTAAAAGAAAAAGGCGTTTGCGTTACAGGGGAGTATATCCCCGCCGTTTTGAAGAAAAATATAAAGAGCTCAATTCCGAAAAATATGCTGATACTGTCGAAAAAATTATTAAGAAGGGGATATCCCCCGCAGGTACGCATCGTTCAATTTGCGTTAAGGAGATACTGAAAGTTCTGGACCCAAAACCCGGACAAATTGGTCTGGACGCGACTTTGGGGTATGGTGGACACGCGCAGGAACTCCTGACACGTATAAGACCGGACGGATATCTTTTTGGTATTGATGTTGATCCCATAGAAATATTACGCACTGAGGCGCGCCTCCGCAAATTAGGCTTTACTGAAAAAGAGCTCATTATAAGAAAAATTAATTTTGCGGGTATTCCAAAGTTACTTGCCGATACCGGAGGAGGTTTTGATTTCATTCTTGCCGATCTTGGTGTTTCCTCAATGCAGCTTGACAATCCCTCGCGCGGATTTACTTTTAAAAGAAAAGGGCCCCTCGACTTAAGACTTAATCCCGAAAGAGGCCAGCCCGCGTCTTTTTTAATTAAAACACTCTCTGAAAAAGCTTTAGAAAAAATACTATGGGCAAATTCCGATGAACCGCATAAAGAAGCGATTGCAAAAGCTATTCATAAAAATAAAAATGCAATTTCCACAACCACAGCGCTTGCAGATACAATAAAAGAATCATTAGCCGCCCTATCTCCGGGAATAAGTGAAAAGGAAATAACAACATCTATCAGAAGAACTTTTCAAGCATTACGCATTGCTGTTAATGATGAATTTTCCGCTCTTGACCAATTTTTAAGAAATATGCCGATGTGCCTTAAACCGGGCGGCAGAGTTGCAATTTTATCTTTCCATTCAGGGGAAGACAATCGTGTATCCAGATTTTTCAAAGAAGGATTTGAATCCGGAATATATACCGATATTTGCCGCGAACCCGTAAGGGCAGCTTCTCAAGAACAATATGATAATCCGCGGTCAAAAAGCGCATTGCTGCGTTGGGCAATACGGGGTTAATAGCCCTATTACTTTCTCGCAATATACCCGCCTGATTTGCAGTCATATTGTACATTCTGAAATCCCGCGTCTTTTAATCTTTCCCCGATCCTTTTTACGAATACGGCGGATTTTTTAGCATCCTTTGCTTTCCCCGGCTCGGGTGCATAATGCCAGAATACTCCTTTTTGTTTCAGAACACGGAATATTTCCTTATAAAAATCAATATGATAAAGTTCCGGAGCCATGACAAAAGTCGGAGGATCGTGCATGATTGTATCAAACTCATTTTCCTTGAATGCTTTTATTTCTTCAATTGCATTGCCTCTTATTATAGATATTTTTTTATCACTAAACAAATCATTACTTGCCTTATTGACTTTTGCCATTTCCAAAACTTCAGGATCAATTTCTATTGTAATAACAAGAGTAACGCTATTACATTTAGCGCATTGGATTGCATTATAACCAAACCCTGTGCAGATATCCAGGACTTTACCTTTTGGTTTAACTGTATTTATTTTTATTTGAACATATATCAATGGATCCACATTAATATATTTATGCATCGGGACGCTGTTTATTTTTAGCACCGGAATTGTTGATGTTTCCAAAAGCTGATAGAACTTGCCAGTTTTATCAGAGAAGAAATTAATTTTTTCCATTTTTTAACTGCCTTAATTACAAACTTTGTTTAACCAGATTATCTAAATACTCCCAGCGTTTATAAAGGTTTTGTATTTCTTCCGTTAATAATTTAGCTCTCAGAGTAATTGAAGCAATTTCTTTTGCATCTTTTTGATAAAAAGCGCTGTCCGCAAAAAGAGCGTTAAGTTCTTCCTGTTCCGCTTCTTTTTTTTCAATTTTTGGCAAAAGACCTTCCAACTCGCGCTTTTCTTTAAATGTAATTTTTTGCGGTGCTGCAATTTCTTTTGGTTTTATAATTTCTTTTGACTTTATTATTGTCCCGGGTTTAACAGATTCCAGCGTAATCTTTAAATTGGAAGACTGTGTTAGCCAGTCATCATATCCGCCGGGATATTCATTAATTAATCCATTCCCTTCCATTACAATCGTTGAAGTTACC
This sequence comes from Candidatus Desantisiibacteriota bacterium, assembly GCA_016209155.1. Lineage (GTDB taxonomy): Bacteria > JACRDZ01 > JACRDZ01 > JACRDZ01 > JACRDZ01 > JACQWU01. The sequence goes on from JACQWU010000214.1 coordinate 8,544, forward strand.
ACATTATTAACAAAAACCCTGTCATGACAGACCAGAAGTAGTGTTCCCTGATATTCAAGCAATAATTCCTCCAAAAGTTCTAAAGTTTCAATATCCAGGTCATTAGTCGGCTCATCCATAACCAGCAAATTAGACGGTTTTGTAAAAAGTCTCGCAAGAAGAAGACGATTACGTTCTCCTCCTGAAAGAACCTTAATCGGTGTCCGTGCGCGTTCCGGAGAAAAAAGAAATTCCTGAAGATATCCGATAATATGTTTGGATTTGCCGTTGATAAAGACTGTTTCATTATCTCCGCATATGTTTTGCGCAACTGTTTTTTCCTCATCCAATTGCTCTCGAAGCTGATCGTAATAAGCAATTTCAAGATTAGTCCCTAAAATTACTTTACCCGCAAGAGGTGAAAGCCTCCCCAAAAGTATTTGAAGTAATGTTGTTTTACCGCATCCGTTTGGGCCTATGATTCCTATTTTATCGCCTCGCATAATTTGTGTGGAAAAATTATTTATGAGACAATTTCCATTATAACTATGCCCTAACTTAATTGCTTTAATCACAAGATTACCCGAAAGAGATGCTTCCTGAACCTTCATGCGGACAAGACCAATTTGCTTGCGCTGGGCTTTTTTTTCTTCCCGTAAACGTTCCAAAGCTCTTACCCTGCCTTCATTGCGGCGCCGCCGGGCTTTCACTCCGCAGCGTATCCAAACTTCTTCCTGTTCCAATTTTTTATCAAATTTCTCCCATTGAGTTATTTCAGCATCCAGTACCGCCTGTTTTCGTTCCAGAAAAATTTTATAATCACATTCCCAATTATATATTTTCCCGCGATCAAGCTCAACAATTCTCGTTGCCAGATGATTCATAAACATTCTGTCATGCGTAACAAAAAAAACAGTTCCTTCATAGGCTTTAATAAACTCCTCAAGCCAGTTGATTGATTCTATATCCAGATGATTTGTAGGTTCATCCAGCAAAATGACTTCCGGTTTTAAAACCAGCGCGCGGGCTAACAATACCCTGCGCTTTTGCCCTCCGGATAATTTTTCAAAATAACTTTCAGCATCAAGCTTCATCTGTGAAATAATATACTCAACCTGATTATTAATATCCCAGCCTTTGGTGCGGTCGAGTTCAGTCTGCAGTTTATCAAGCTGACGCATTAATTCCGGAGTATGCTCGGTATGCATGCGGGCGGCTAAATGATGATAATCACTTAAAAGGTTCGCACTCGCGCCAAGTCCCGAAAGAATAATATCAAAAACATTTCCGGTTATATCAGACGGAACTTCCTGCGGCAGGTGAGCTGCTTTAACTCCCTTTTGAACAACAACAAGTCCTTCATTTACCTTAATTTTACCGGCCATAACTTTCATTAAAGTTGTTTTTCCCGCACCATTTCTGCCAAGCAAAGCAATCCGTTCCCCTGCTTCCACCTGAAGGTTCAATTTATCAAAAATAAGCGGTCCGCCAAAAGCAAGTGTAATTTCCTGCAAACTAATTAATGCCATTTAATAAACCTCGTTAAAAAAATTTTAATATGAAGAACCCTGCGGCAGAGACCGCAGGGTATCTTCTGTCTCTGATAGGAATTCTTTATTATTTATTTTTGTGCCAATTCATCCCTGCCTTAGAAAGGCAGGGTATTAATGGCACATCCAGATAAAAATATAATTATACTACCTGAATCTTGCACTTCAGATTCAGGTACTATAATATACAAAGTTTTTTATGTATAGGCAAATTAAAATTTTTTACTCTTGGCAATTTTGCAGGGCTTTTGCCCTTTACTATAACTCAAAGATTTTTGGTTTACAAATACGGGGATGCACCCCCATACTATATGATACTTGCAATCCCATACAGTATGGTTTATACTTTGATTGTCTTTTATCGAAAACCTCCTTTGCTATAAACTTTGAGCGGTTTACAATATTGGAGGTTTTCATATATTCCCGTAAATGTCAAACTTTATGAATCCCCCAGCAGAGATGGGGGTTTACCATTTTTTTATTATTACCTGAATCTTGCCATGAAAGATTCAGGTATTATAAAAAGCATTATAAAAAAGCAAACCTGCATGTTAATTTAGATGGATTAAATGCCATTGATTCAGCATATAAAATTTGTAGGGAATTGAAAAATGAAAAAATTAGGCAGAAATGATACATGTCATTGCGGAAGCGGGAAAAAATATAAAAAATGTTGTCTGGAAAAAGATGAAAAAGAAAAATCCGCAAGGGCACTTTATGAGTCTGAAAAAAACAAAGAAAGTAATAACGATCCACTTGATAATGATTTCGAAGATATAATAGAGGAGGAAGAGCTAAATAATTATTTTGAAGAAAACAAAGATATTGAATATGAAAAAAATAGGAAAAAATATGTATGTAAAAAGTTTGAAGAAAACCTACCAGAAATCTCTGCTGAAAAACATAAAATAATTGATGAATGGTGGGAAGAATTAAAAAAAATATATAAAGAAACTGATGAAAATCCTACGAAAATAAAAAATCATATTGAAACATTTTTAAATGATTATCCTGAATTAGCTATAAATCAGGAAATACATCATGAAGTAATTTTCGAGCTTGAAGCTAGTTATAAAAGAAAAGGTAATTATGATGAATTTATAGTATTTCTAAAATGGTATAGAGAAAAGTTTTCGGAAGCATATGCATTAAGCGCAACTTGTTATGACTATTATTTAATAGCTTATTCTCTAATTAAAAAGGAAATCGATAATATTTCTTTATATTTTTCATATTACCAGGAATATCCTTACCATGCTCCTGATAAATTGATGGATGTTATGGAATTGTTAATTGCCAATAATTGCGAAGATTTAATAATTAAACTTTTAAAAGATATTTATCCATATATTTATTATTCTTCTAATGTAATAAATAGTTATACATTTGTATTACCAATATTATTTAGTAAATACATTCCTTATATAAAACCGGATTATACTGAAAATGATATTGAATTATTAATAAATGATTTGAAAGAGATAGATAGTCAGATTCTGGAAATGGGAGTTATTACTAAAAAATATTATTACAAAAAGATGCTGGAAAATATGTTTAATACACCTGATTTAAATAATTATAAATATAGTTTAAGGGACTATTATCAGCATATAGGCAGAAATTATTTAATTTTTTTATATAAGCATAAAAATAAATCATGGATAACAGCATATTATTATTCATTTGAAATCGAAGAATATCTTAACAAAATGGATAAAGAAAAGAAAGAGAACCCCAATTTTATTTTTAATAAAAAGAAAATAGAAAGTTACATACTTAATCATTATCGTTCATTTTTTGGATTAAAGCCTGTTCCAGCAATTACATTTTTACAAGCAGTTTATTTCTTTGCAGAAGTATATTAAACGGTATACTAACAATTATTTATCATTCCAGCCAATCTTTTTTAAATATCCTATTCATACCTTTTACAATTTCCATTATAAAGAGAGGTAATGATGAGATTATTATTACTAAAATTAAATGATTTGTTTGTAATGGATCTGTTTTAAATACTTTTTGTAAAAAGGGAACATAAACAGCAGACATTTGTAATAAAAAAGATATTAATGTTGCCAGTACCAGCTTTGAATTAGTAAATATCCCTATCTTAAATAAGGAATTTGTTGAGCTTCTGAAGTTAAAAGAATGAAATAACTGGCTCGTCGCAAGTACAATAAATGCTCCTGTTCTTGCATGAATTAATGATTCTTTTGCAATATATAAAAGATAAATAAATGTACATAAACTGCATAATGCAATAACCAGTCCCTGAAGAGATAAAATAATACCTCTTTTTTTTGTAATAATTGATTCGCCTGCCGGTAAGGGTGGACGGTTCATTACATTTTTGTCAACAGGATCAACCCCCAGCGCAAAAGCCGGCAATCCATCTGTCACTAAATTTACCCAGAGTATATGTATAGGAAGTAGAGGAATAGGTAGTCCTGAAATTGACGCAATGAACATAACAAGTATCTCACCGGCATTACATGATAATAAATAAATAACAAATTTTTTGATATTATCATAAATGTTTTCGCCATGCTTTTACAATCCGCAATTTGTGTTCAGGCGAGACGCGCGCGTATACTGAGATATTTTTCACGATTTTACTAAATTCTTCTTCGCTGTATTTATCCAGCTCTTCACCTGTTAAACCAATAGAGCTTTCGGTGAAAAAGCCCAATGCGCGGGCAATGGCGATTGCTGTGTTTTTATGATCCCCGGTTATCATTACTGTTTTAATACCTGCTCTGATACATTCTTCAATCGCTTTTTTTGCTTCTGGACGCGGCGGATCAATCATTGCGGCAAGTCCAATAAAAGTTAGATCCTTTTCTATTTCTTTCGCTTCGAATTTTGAAATTGAATTATCCAGATTTCTATAACAAATAGCTAGGACTCTCATTGCTTCTTCCGCTAATTGATCATTTATTTTTAAAACATTTTTTATATCGGAATCATTTATTTTTCTTATTATTCCTTTTTCTTCAATATAAGCGCAATCGTTTAATAATATATCCGGCGCTCCTTTGGTGAAGGCAATCAGTTGATTATTATTTTTACGTATAATAGTCATTTTTTTCCGTTCGGAATCAAAAGGTATTTCATCAACCAAAATAAATTCTTTTTCTTTTTCTTCTTTCCAGAGATTAGCTTTTCCTGCGGCTGTTAATAATGATCCTTCGGTAGGATCTCCAAATATTTTATAACCTTCATTTTTATTTAATTGCGCTCCGTTGCATAAAATACCGGATAAAAGTGTTTTATTTAAATCAGGATAATTTTGAATGACAATTTGTTTTTGATCCAATAAAAATTCACCTCGAGGTTCATATCCGATACCGGTTATCTTAAATAAATTTCCACCGGAATAAACAGCCTGAACAGTCATTTCATTTTTGGTTAATGTACCGGTTTTATCAGAACAAATTACTGTTGCGGATCCAAGTGTTTCAACTGATGGGAGTTTCCGGATAAGAGCATGCCTCTTTACCATTCTTTGTACGCCAAGCGCAAGTGAAATAGTAACAATAGCGGGCAATCCTTCAGGAATTGCGGCAACTGCAAGACTTACCGCAGTCATAAATAATTCTAAAATATTTCCCCCGCGCAGGATCCCGATTAAAAATATAATTCCAACCAATGCAAAACAAATATAAACAATTAATTTCCCAAACTGATCTAATTTTTTTTGCAGCGGAGTAGTTTCTTCTTCAATATTCTGAATCATTCCCGCAATTTTACCGAGTTCTGTATTCATCCCTGTTTCAACAACTATTGCTTTTGCTTTACCGCTTGATATCGATGTCCCCATATATACCATATTTGCACGGTCAGCAAGAGATATCTCTTTTTCTTCCAAAGCTATATTTGTTTTTAAAACAGGAGTGGATTCACCTGTAAGGGAAGATTCCAGCGCGGAGAAATTTGATGTCATCCAGACAACACGGCTATCAGCAGGGATATTGTCTCCTGCTTCAAGTTCAATTAAATCACCGGGAACTAATTCCGAGGAAGAAATTGTATTATGTATCCCATCGCGTATAACCTTTGAATTCGGACTTGATAATTTTTTTAAAGCTTGAAGAGATTTTTCAGCGCGAAATTCCTGAATAAATCCCAGAATACCGTTTAGAATAACAATCGCGATAATTACTATGCTATCAACCCATTCTTTTAGAAAACCGGATATAATCGCTGACGCAATCAGCACCCAGACTATAAAATCTTTATATTGATCAATAAAAATGACAAGCGGACTTATTGCTTTTGCTTCTTTTAATTGATTAAATCCGTATTTTTCTAATCTTTGTTTTGCTTCCTGTGTTGTAAGCCCTTGCGCTATATCCGTATTAAAAGTATTTATTAATTTGTCAATATCCAATTGCCAATGGTGCATGTTTTTCTCCTTGTGTGTAAAGGTATTAATGCTTGTGCATTTCACCGCTGACTGCTGATTTTAATCTTGTTTCCGAATCAATAAAAAAATTACCGGACGTAACTACTATTTCTCCGCTTGATACTCCATTTATTACTTCATAATAATTACCTGCTTTAGTCCCGAGTTTTACCTCGCGTGATTCAAAATATCCTTTTGGTTTTGCTATAAAAATTACTTTTCTTTCACCTGTATCCATCACTGCTTCTTCGGCAACAGCTAATTTTTTGCCGAGATTAATTTTTATTTTTGCATTTACATACATATCTGGTTTAAGCAAATTACCGGGATTTTTTACCTCCGCGCGTATTTTTAAGGAACGCGTATTTGGATCTAATACAGGAGACGCGGAAACAAGTTTACCTTCAAAAATTTTTCCCGGATATGCTACAGACTCGATTTCCACCAATTGTCCTTCTTTTATCATTCCGATTTCATATTCATAAATTGTCATATATATCCACACAGTTTCACCAAGAGCCGGTAAATATAAATTTTTTTGAGCTTTACCAAGCTCAGCTAATTCTGCGATTTGTTTTTCATTCATTCCTGATAACAACAGCTTTTGTTTTGCGGCATTAACAAGTGATTTGGTTTGTTCATTTATAAACTCAATGCTTGAACCCTGAGTATTTTCCTGTGCCTTCAATACTTGAAGGTATTCCTGCTGAGCAACAAATAAATCCGGGTCATAAGCAACCTTCCCGACAGTATCAATCAATTTAATTAATACTCTTTCCTGTATTTTATCCTTTTTTATACCAATTAATTCCTGTTTATCAGAGCTGATATGAACATCCTTTGATGTATCTTTATTTTTTTTTTCTTTATAAACAGGAGTATATTTTTTCCCTTTTTCATTTTTTTGAGGAGTATGTGAAGTATGATCAGGATTTTCAGGGTCAGCATAGTATGAGACTTTTTCTTCCTTAGTAATATGTTTACCGCAAAACGGACAATTTTTAATATCACCTGTAAGCTTCATCTCGCAATTAGCCATTTCACAAGTGTGCAAAATGCATATTTCTTCAGCAGTATCAGCTTCTTTTTCAATTTTTTCAGCTTCTTCTTTTTTAACCAATTTCATCCCGCATATTGCGCATTCCCCGGGTTTATCAGACACAAAACCGGGATGCATCGGACAATAATATAATTCATCCTTTTTTGTTTGAGTATGATTTTTATGTTCATCAGCTATAGGTTTCTCCTGCGGCTCTTTTTTCTGAAGTTGAATTTTAATTTGATATTGCTGTCCTAAAAAATAACCTAAAACAATCCCTGATATTACTGCTAAAATTACGATAATAATAATTTTTTTATTCATATTTTTATCCTTTTTTTATCTGATACGTGACACAGGTTCTTTTTTTAATACTACACCCGCATTATTTTCCAATTTCGCCAGATTATTGCGGTATTCTTTTATCACTTTGTAATACTTAAGTTGAAATTCAAGATAAGTTCCAAATGAATCAATTATTTCCACTATATCCACTTTCCCTGCCTGATAAGCCGCGATTACTGCTTTTAAAGCTTCTTCAGCTCTTGGAATTAATGTAGATGTATATAAATTCATTTCTTTTTCCGCAACGTTTAGTTTTAAATATAATGCTTTTGATTCGTAAATGTATTTATTTTTTTCATTAATCAACATATTTTTCATTGATTCAATTTCATATTTTAATTCTTCAAGATATGCATCATTTTTGTTAAACCAAAAATAATCCGACATCATAGTTAAATCCGGAGATGGATTAAAAGTTTTGTTCATGCTCATATTCATATCAGTTTTTACACCCTTTAAAATTTCGCTTCTATCTTCAAAATAACTTGCTCCACTTGTAAATTCAGGTAAATACATGCGTTTTCCCATTTCAAGCATAGATTCCATTTTATCAATTTTAGTTTTTATGCTTTTTAATTCCTGCTGATTTTCTTCTGTAAATTTGTATAAATCATCAATTGATAAAGAAATTTTATAATCAATAATTTCCGGCAGAGACGCAAAATTTTGTGTCTCCACAAAATTTGCATCAGGAGTTCTGTTTAATAAGTTATTAAGTTTTGCCTTAATTGTGTTTGTTTCATTATTTAATTCTACTAATTCGTAATCAAGTTTTGCGATTTGAATATGAATTTTTATAATATCTGAAAAATTACTTGCTCCTGTGCTGTATCTGGATTCCGCGATTGAATTGATAACTTTTAAAAATGCCTGATTTTCTTTTAAAATTCTAATTGACTGCTGTATAAAAATAAAATCATAATAATTCATTTTTATTTCAGTTATTAAATTGCGCAGTGATTTTTCATATTCAAGAGACTGGATTATAACGTTTGTTTTTACAATATCTCCTTTTAATGTAAGTAATCCCGGTAATGGAAATTTCTTTGTCATAAATTCTTTCTGGTATTGCATCCCGGGTTTTGTGTAAAGTGTTTTTGTAAATGCATTATATTGTTTCAAAATATTATCCAAATAAATTTCCTGAGGATATTGCTCGATGCTTGCTTTCCACTTATTTTTCATTGATTGTAATTCGGGATTATTTATATATGCATAAGTTATTAAAAGATTTAAATTAAGATTATTCGAAAATTCGTTTTCAATTTCCTTGAATAAAGTTGAATCAGAATTTACCTGTTTAATTTTATTAATAAGTTGTTTTTGATCCTCAGAATAAAAATTGTAAAATAAAAAACTGCTTTCGAAATTATTTAATATATTTTCACTTTGTTCCATTTTAGCCAGGATTAATAATGTCTCTTTAATAAAGGTAGAATCAGTTTCTTCAATTACAGCAGAAGTTGAATCCAATCCATTTTGCTGAAAAAAATAATCCATTGGTTTATATTCTTGATATTCTTTTTTCAAATCAAAATAAGACGAATCAAAGCTTTTCCAAATAATAGCTTCTGTATTATTAATTAAAATAAATATTAATATTACAATAAAAATTATTGTAGGGGAGGGGCTTGCCACCGCCCAATTGAATTTTTTAGATTTATTCATGGACTTTACCTCCCACAACTTTTTCAAGCCGTGCAAGATTCTGCCTGTAATCAGCAATTGCTCTTTTTAGCGCTAAATTAAAATTAAGCCAGATAGCCTGTGTTTCAAGCACTTCGGAAATATTGCTGATTTTTTCATCACTTAGGTTTTTAACAGTACTAATTGCTTTATCTGCTTTTGGAAGCAAAGATTAAAATAAATTTCTTTAATTTCAGCCATTGCCATGTTTTCCATGTCTTTCTTTTCTTCCTGAGCAATACTAATATCCAATTCCGCCTGAGCTCTTTTCGATGAATTTTTTTTACTCAAAAAAGGAATATTAAGACCAATTTCAAAAGAAGTCATATCATTTGAAAAATCACTCAAACCGCTTTTCGTGCCATACATAACACCAACATTAAACATGGGTTTAATCATATTTTCAGTAAGAATTTTTTCTTTCCGCATTTGTCTGACTTTTAAATCTGCGATTCGTATTTCCTGTTTTTGAGATAATAGAAGTTTATAAAGATCATCAAGTTTTAAATCCAATATTTTTAATTCGATCTGCTGCGGCTCACCTATTTTTAAACTTTGAGGAAGGTTTACCAGTGATAAAAGTTTGCTTTTAATAACTTCTTTTAATTCCTTTAAAGTTATAACATCATAACTTAATTGCGCTAATTGAGATTCTGCTTTTAAAAGATCATTTAAGCTTGTTTTATCATTTGCATATTTTGTCCCTGCAATTTTTAAAATATAATTCAATAATTCCTGATTTTGTTCGGTGATAGCTATTGCTTCATTTAAATAAATCAATTCAAAATAATTTATTTTAATATCAACAATTAAATCTCTAAGTATATTTTCATATTCTTCTTTTGATATTGCGGTGTTTATTTTTATCAGATCCTTTTGAGCGGACAATGTCCCGGGATAAGGTATTTTTTGCATTAACCGCAATTCCTTTGCTCCATTTTGAAATACCTGTGTATTAAACATGGGATCATCTAAAGACGCAGCCTGCGGATATTTTTCTATTTCCTGCTCCCACATAAATTTTACTGATTTCAATTTTGGATTTTTTTGATATGCGATACTTATTAAGTCCGCAATATTATATTTTTCGGCTATTGTTGATTCGAAATTCTGTAGAGGCGCAAAATTTTGCGTCTCTACAGTATCGTATGAATAGGAATAAGTTATAAAAAATAGAATAAATATACTAGTAATTAGTTTTTTCATGATTGTTGTATCCTGATTTTTGCAATTTCCATACATATTTTAGTAAGGTATTTTTTCCGGAATAATATTAAAAGCTTTAATATGTTTTGGGACATAAATTCTAAGCAGCAAATGAAAAATTTAAAAGATACATTACCTCTGTTAAAACAGGCAAAGTAGTAATTAGTATGTTATTGTTTTTAGATAAGGTTTTTTTACAAATTATATGATAACGATCATCCCTGTCAAAAAGAGCAACAATAGGTCCGGTATCTATAATAATCATTTACTTACCTTTTTTCTTATTTTTTTCATTACTTCTTCTCTATGATTAATAGATAATAAACCATGCCCGCTGCCGGGAATATTTTTTTCTATTTTGGAATATATAGAATAAACTGTATTTTCTTCATTTGATATATTCTCAGAAAAATATTTTTTAAGTGATCGCCGAACAATCTCTGTTTTACTTATGTTTAATTTTTTTGCAGTTTTATTAATTTCTATTTCAAGTTCATTGTTCAAGCGTAAGCTTATTGGCATAAAATTTGTCTCCTATTTAAAAAACACTGTATTACATATATGTATCACAGTATCATTGTATTTGTCAATAAAAATTTGGGACCGGGGGCTATACAAAAAGGTGCCATTCCGCATCCCCAATCTAGTTGAGGACAGACTTTGACGCAGAATCCGAGTTTTAGAACACTGCCATTAATCCCCTGCCTTAAAAGGCAGGGGATTAATGGCACTTCCAGATAAATTATTGCAACAACTTGTATTTTGTGTTACAATGTCTTACGTTAATATTATTAAGGAGGTGCAAAATGAATCAAACTCTAACAATACGAATTTCAGATGATATAAAAGAAGAATTAAATGAATTAAGCAAAGAAGAGAATAAACCGGTAAGCGATATTGTTCGGGAATCGTTAAAAAAGTATTTAACTATTTATAAATTTAGAAAATTACGAAACATGGTTTTGCCATTTGCGGAGGCGCAAGGCATTTTAACAGATGAGGATATCTTAAAATAAAATGGCAAAAATTATCTTAGACACAAATGTAATTCTTGCTGCGTTTGCGAGTCGTGGTTTGTGCAATTCGATATTTGAGCTTTGTCTTGATAGGTATGAGATTGTTATAAGTGAAGAAATATTGGAAGAGCTGGCAAGAAATATGCACGATAAAATAAAACTTCCGGCATCAAAAACAAAGCACATAATTACATTTTTAAAAGAAAACTGTATTGTCAGCAAAATTCACGAGGCTGATAAATCAAAATGCGAAGATAAAAATGATTTACATATTTTAGGTCTTGCTCAAAAAAGCGGTGCGAAATATGTGATAACAGGTGATAAAGATTTGTTAAAGACTAAAGTATATAAAAACACTAAATTTGTAGCCCCACGCGATCTCTGGGAAATAAATAGGAAGAATTTTTCGGATTATATAAATATAGTTAATAAATTTATAGCGGTTTTAATTGGAAAAGTTTGCAAAAAAAATAATACTTCCGGCATCAATGACAAAATATGGAATAACAGGTGACAAAGATTTTCCTATAGATCTTATTGGATTGGAGGAAAATTTAAAATGCAAAATATAACAAGTGATGCAGAAATAAAAAGAAAAGGGCTTTCTCTGCTTTTCAAAGAATTGGGAGAACCTGATGCTATAAGATTTTTAGCCCAAATTTCTTATGAAAAGAGAGATTATTTAAAACTTCAAAAAAAACTTTTTAAAGGGAAGAATGTCGAAGGTATTTATAAAGAAGCTGTTGAATATTTTAAAAATGCAAAGTAAAAAATAAGTACTGGAGAACATATGATAACTTTAGAACAGATTAATCAAGTTATTAAAACAATAATTGAAGAATATAAACCAAAAAAAATAATTTTATTTGGTTCATATGTTTATGGAAAACCATCAAAGGATAGCGATTTGGATATATTAATAATAAATGATGATAAATTGCCTAATATACAAAAAACCGGATTGTTAGAAATTTTTTGAAAAATTTTTCTTTTCCAATAGATATAATTGTTAAAAACAGCCAGGAATTTGAAATGTACAAAGATGTTATCGGAACAGTTGTTTATTCAGCAAATAAATAAGGACGAATTATTTATGGATAAAAATAATATTATAGAGCATTTAACTGAACAATGGATAAAAATTGCAGAAGTATCTAATAAAAAAGATATAAACAAAGTG
>JACQWU010000215.1 GCA_016209155.1 Candidatus Desantisiibacteriota bacterium
TATTTAAAAATTCCAAGTCAGGAAATGAAAAAATCATCTAAATTATATCAAAGATTTTATAGCTTTACTGAAAAACTTCTCTCAGGAATGGATAGACAATACAGCAAATTGATAAGAGTAAGTCTCAATCATAGAAAAATTGTTATCTTTGGAACTATTGGACTTTTTATATTCACTATTTTTTTGGCAAAAAAAGTCGGAACTGAATTTATGCCGTATCAGGACAATGCGCAGCTCCAGGTAACCGTTGAAATGCCTGTCGGTACCAAAGTAAGTGAAACAGGTAAAGTAGTAATGGCGGCACAGGATATCTTAGTTAAAAATACACCCGCTATTGTTTCATATTTCAGCAACTGGGGTTATGGCTCTGAAGGATTAATGTCGGCATTCGGCGGAGAAGAAGGTACAAATATCGGCAGAGTAACATTAAGATTAGTCAGCAAAGATTACCGTGAAAAAAATATAAAACAAATAATTACGGAATTAAGGCCCTTGCTGGCAAAATTCCCGGGTGCAAGCATAAAATTTTCGTCTGAAGATTTTATGTCAAGAATGATGACAGGCGGAGGAAAACCTTTAGTCCTTGAATTGCGCGGTTATGACTTAGAAGACGGTAAAAAACTGGCTGAAGAAGTATCAGGCATAATGGGAACAGTACAGGGGATAAAAGATATAGAAATAAGCCGTAAAGAAGGAAGACCCGAAGCGCAAATTGAAATTGACCGGCTAAAAGCGGCACAGCTCGGACTTGATATTCAAAATATAGCCAGAACTACCCGAGATTATCTTGATGGAGTAAGCGCAACAAAATTCCGCAGAGCCGGTGATGAATATGATGTCTATATCCGGCTTAAAGAAAGTGACAGACAAAGTTTTTCAAAATTAGATAATATGTTTATCTATAATGCGCTGGGTGAAAAAATAAAATTATCAAGTGTTTCAAAAATAAAATACAATTATGGTCCTGTGAAAATTGAGCGTACATATCAGGAAAGAGTTCTTCGTGTTACTGCTGATATATTTGACAGAGATCTCGGAAGCACCGTAAAAGAAATAGAGGCTAAATTAAAAAATATAAAAATACCGGATGGTTTTACTGTAAAATTCGGCGGTGCCCGTGAAGAACAGCAAAAATCATTCCGCCTTTTATTTCTTGCGCTGATACTTGGGATTATTCTCGTTTATATGGTTATGGCATCACAGTTTGAATCATATAGAGATCCTTTTATAATACTTTTTGCTGTTCCTCTTGCTTTAATGGGAACAATATGGTTTTTATTTATTTTTGGGGAGCATTTATCTGTTGTTTCATTTATCGGTATGATTATGCTTGTCGGAGTTGCAGTTAATAACGCAATTGTTTTAATAGACTATACAAATATTTTAAGAGCAAGGGGCTACAGCGTATTTGATGCGGCCTCAGAAGCAGGACGGGCGAGACTCAGGCCGATACTTATGACAACAGTTACCACACTTTTCGGCTTATTGCCGCTTGTGATACAAAAAGGCGAAGGTTCGGAAACATGGCGTCCACTCGGGCTTTCTGTAATAGGAGGGCTTTTAGTATCGACTATTATTGTACTGGTATTTATTCCTGTGCTATACTCTATTTTTGAACAAAGAATGAAGAAAAAGAAAGAGGAATAGGAGATTAATATGAAAAAAATAACAATAATTTATAATACTGCTCTTAAAGATGAAATTATGGATCTTCTGGAGCAATGCGGAATAAAAAGTTTTACACGTATAGAAAATATATCCGGAGCAGGAAAATCATCAGGCCCTCATCTGGGTACAAATGTATGGCCGGGGAATAATGATTTCATTATGACGGTTGTTGATGACTCGATAAAAAATATTTTCATGGAAAAATTCAAACCTCTTAAAGCTTCATTTTTTAAAGAAGGATTGAAAGCTTTTGTTGAGAATGTTGAAGAGATTATTTAATCACAAGTTTTCTCCACATTTAGTACAGACTTCAGCCGGAACATGTTCTACAAAAAGGATCTTATTATCTTCTTCATAGGTAAATGTAACCAATTTGTTTTCAGTATTACCTCCCAGAATACGCATTTCATTTTCTTTACCTCCTAATTCTGTTGTTGATCCATTTGGATTTCTACTAAATTTATGACAGAGATATCTCATTAATCGGATGGTGGGGATGTACCCTTTTAATCATTCTTTTGACAGCATGATCTGAAAATTTATAATGTCTTTGTCTTATTTTATCTCGAATATTTTCTAAACTTATTGATTTTTTATAAAACCACTAAATATAGTATACCATTTATTTTTATTATATAAAAAATCTTTTATTAAAAACAAAAATTTTTATACCTACTTCGAAAAGCTATCATAATAATTTAAAATACTGACATTTAGTTTCCAGCAATACTTTTCTAATTGCAGATTAAAATCCTTTCTGATAAAATAAAATCATTAGTCGTATTATTTTGTTTAGAAATCCTTTATTCATTTTAGTATTTAATATAACAAAAATTGAAAGGAATGAAATGTCTATACAAAAATATTCTGTTAATCAACATCCAATTCAAACATTGCTCACATGGATTAAATCAGGGGAAATCGCCATTCCTGAAATTCAAAGACCCTTTGTATGGAATGCAACTAAAGTGCGTGATCTTATTGATTCTTTATATGAAGGTTTTCCAATTGGTTATTTAATTGCATGGCGTAATCCAAACATTAGATTAAAAGATGGAACAACATCAGACGGGAAAAGGATTTTGATTGATGGTCAGCAACGCATAACAGCATTAATGGCGGCTTTACTTGGCACTCAAGTTATTAATAAAGATTATAAAAAAGATAGAATTACCATCGCGTTTCATCCTAAAGAACGTAAATTCGAGGTTTCTAATCCAGCAATTTTAAAAGATAAAGCATGGATAGCAGATATTTCAGATGTACTTTCTCCTGAAGCTAAGGTATTGAATCTTGTAGATGAATATTGTTTTAAAAATGAAGGAAGCGATCGGGACGAAATTTATGAAAGTATTGAATTGTTACGTGGAATAGTTAATAATCATATCGGATTGATTGAACTTAATTCTGATTTAGATATTGAAACAGTTACAGAAATATTTATAAGAATAAATTCGCAGGGTGTTATATTAAGCCAGGCTGATTTTGCAATGTCAAAAATTACTACTAATGAAATATATGGCGGTAATATGCTTCGTAAATGTATTGATTATTTCTGTCATTTAGCTGTTGCTCCTGAATTTTATCAACAAATTTCCGATTTAGATTCAGATTTTACTAAAACTGAATATTTTCAAAAAATGAGCTGGCTTAAAAGTGAAAACGATGAATTGTATGACCCTTCATATACTGATATGCTGCGTGTTGCTTTTACATCTGAATTTAAACGAGGCAGGTTACAAGATCTTGTAGCTTTGCTTTCAGGTCGTAATTTTGAAACAAGAGAATATGAAGAAATTATTGCAGAACAATCATTTCAATTACTTGAAAAAGGTATTTTGAAATTTATGAGCGAAACAAACTTTAAGCGTTTTATAATGATTATCCGCTCTGCCGGATTCATTGATTCAAATATGATTCGTTCTCAAAATACTCTTAACTTTGCTTATATTATTTATTTAGTATCTAAATCACAAAACATCGATTCTAATAAAATCGAATCATTTGTTCGTAAATGGTTTACTATGTCAGTATTAACTGGCAGATATTCCGGTTCTCCTGAATCTTCATTTGACTTTGATATAAAACAGATTAATGAATTTGGAATTGAAAAATATATTGAAAATGTTGAAGCAGCAGAATTATCTGATGCATTTTGGAATGCAGGACTTCCCCAGCAAATGAACACTTCAGTCGCCAGTAGTCCATATTTCAATGTATATATAGCCTCACAGGTGTTTGATAATGATAAAGGGTTTTTATCACGCGATATATTAGTTCGTGATTTAGTAACTCACAGAGGAGATATCCACCATTTGTTTCCAAGAGATTATTTAAAAAAGAATAATTTAACAAAAGGCAGGTATAATCAAATTGCAAATTATGTTATGATGCAAAGTGAAATTAATATTGCTATTGGTGATGAGTCTCCATCTAAGTACTTCACTAAACTATTAGAACATTGTAATAATGGAAAAGCAGCTTATGGCGCAATCTCAGATTTTGATCAAATAAAAGAAAATTTTAAAATGCATTGTGTCCCCGAAGGAATGGAAAACAAAGATATTGAACATTACGATGAGTTCCTTCAAGAACGTAGAAAATTAATGGCTGGGAAGATTAAAAATTTTTATAAGAAATTGTAAATATATGAAGAATAGCTGGGGCTGCTGTAGGTAAAATAGGTTCACTTTCAGATTATTAATTTAATTAAACCAATGTTTGAAAATATTTTAATATTAAGAATCTAAAACCAAAAACTCACCTAAGCCCGCGACCTGCTTTTACCGCGGCTTATGATCGTGGCAATTGAGGTATAAAATTATGAAAAAAAATAAACAAATTGCAAAACAGAGCACATTTTTTTAATGAGTTAACAGGATTTAAAAGAAATAGATTATTTGAATTCAGTGAGTATTATAATTCATTTATAAAGTAAATTATAATACTTGTTTAATTTACTTTTAGCAACGAAAGTAAATTATAGGATTATTTAATTTGCTTTCAGCGGCAGAATGGTATGTAAATTTGACATAAAAGATCATACCCCATTCACTTTTGTTATATCAAAAATTTATTTTATAACAAATAAATTTTATTTATTTTACATTTTATCTTCCCCACTTCCACTTCATCCAATACTTTGTCCTTTTTATCGTTTTATATTTGTGGCAGGCCCCCATTTTCACATATTATTCACGTGTAAAGAATAAAAATATTTTTGAAAGGGGGATTTATATTATGAAATTAGTTATTCAGAGTAAAAGAAATTTGGTTGTTTTTGGGGTATTTTTTCTTGTTTTATTTTTGTTTTTTAGTAAGCAAAAACCACTTAGAGGAGAGGAGCCTGATGATAAAGCTCATACAATGGCTGCTGCGGCTGCATCTGAAAAAGCTGATTTTAGCAATCTGATGTTTGGGTATTTTGATGAAGGCGGGGAC
>JACQWU010000216.1 GCA_016209155.1 Candidatus Desantisiibacteriota bacterium
CCTTTCATCCATCCCCGCAGGTATTGCCGCAGACAGGTTTGGAAAAAAGAGGGTTATTCTTCTTGGATTTGTATTATTTGCAATACTTTATTATGGATTTGCAACTACGAAAACCACAGCTATTATATGGATACTATTCGCTTTATATGGATTTTTTATGGGACTTACAGAAGGTATACAGAAAGCATTTCTTTCAAGCCTCATCCCTGCTGATTTTAAAGCAACAGCGTTTGGAATATATAATACTTTTGTCGGCCTCGCAATGCTTCCGGCAAGCCTCACCGGCGGGTGGTTATGGGAACATGTCTCACCTTCAGCAACATTTTATTTCGGGGCAATAACAGCATGTATATCAGCAGTATTGTTCATGGTGTTCATTACGATATTCACTCTCCGGGATTGGACAGCAAAAAGACACATCTGATAAAAAAATCAGTTATAAAAATCAGGATTTAGTTATACAAAATCTTTCAGTATGTTTTTTATTTTAATATCTTTTTCATCTTCCTTTTGCGGTATGGTTTTGGGAAAATTATCGTCAAAGCTGGAAGCATTTTTTTTATAAAATATTCCAAGTCCGATTGGTGAATTAGCGCTGTAATCCCATTCCCTGATTTTATCTAAAGCCCGATTATAATCATTTGTATCATGTTCTTTTAATTCATAAACAGTTTTATTGTAATATTCATACATATTAAAAAATGTTACGCATACCTGTAATACATCAACTAATGCAAAACCTTTATGCATAATAGCTTCTTTAAATAATTTTTTCAGAAGTTCCAAATGAGATGAATAACCCCGGGCAATAAATGTCGCACCGCTTGAAAGCATAAGTTCAAGCGGATTTATTGGAAGCTCTTTTGTTCCAAACGGAGTGGATTTTCCTTTAAATCCTAATGGCGAGGTAGGTGTATATTGACCTGTTGTTAGTCCATAAACCCGGTTATTGTGAATAATCATTGTAATATCAATATTTCTTTTTGCCGCAAAAATCAAGTGTTCTAATCCTTCGCCATAAGCATCTCCATCACCTTCGAAACAAATTACTTTTAAATTTCGATTGGCAATTTTTACACCCTGTGCGACTGGAACTACTCTACCGTGAATAGAGTAAAAACTATTAACATTAATATAATCAACTATTTTTGCATGGCATCCGATACCGGAGATAATAGCAATGTTTTCAAAAGGCAATCCTTCGTCAATTAATGATTTCATTACTGCCTTTATTGCGGTAAGAATTGCAAAATTTCCGCATCCCGGGCACCATGTGTTTTTTGCATAAGTTGTTAAATCTTTTTGAATCATAAAATTTTCCTTAATTCATTTTCTAATTCATCCAATGAAAACGGTCTGCCGTCATATTTTAATATTTTTTCATCAACATCAAATCCATAATATTTAATAAGTTTAATTAACTGTCCTGTAGCGTTATTTTCAACGCAAATAATTTTTTTTAAACCCGAAATTGCTGATTTAAATTCCTCTTTTGGAAAAGGAGATAGCACCACCGGTTGTATGATTTTAAAACCCAAATTTTGTCCCGCCTCTATACAAACTCCCTTATTTGAACCCCAGCATATAATTCCAACTGTTGAATTAGCATTCTCATAAACTCTCACAGGTTTATATTCGATAAGTTCTTCCAGTAAATATTTTTCTTTACGGAGCCGCTTATCACACATATCTTTCGTTGTTACAGAATCTTCTATCGTAATTCCAGCTTCATCATGTTCATAACTGTTTATTTTAATAATAGCATCCTTATCTGATGGAAAAGCTAAAGGCGAAATGCCGGTTTCTGTATTTAAATATCTTTTATACTGTTCTTTTCTATCCCATAAAACCGGTTCACATTTTTTTATATTTTCAATGGCATCAATATTAAAACTGTATGTGCCTTCGCATAGAGTTTTGTCAACGAGTATTATTCCTGGTAATTGATATTTCCAAACCAGATTGAGGCAAAGTGCTGACCAGAAATATGCTTCCTCCGCGTCACCCGGCGCTATAACTAATCGTGTAAACTCTCCCTGTCCCGCGTTTAAGGCAAAATGAAGTTCAGTCTGTCCCGTGTAAGTAGGAAGTCCGGTGCTTGGGCCTGTCCTTTGGCCAAGAATAATAACAACCGGAAGTTCCGCCATACCTGCAAAAGTCAAACCTTCGGTCATCAAACAAAATCCACCGCCGGCAGTTCCCACCGCGACTCTTTCTCCTGCATACGCAAAACCTTCTGCCATCAGCATTACACTGATTTCATTTTCAGGATGAATAACTTTTAAGGAAAATTTTTCCGCTAAACTTGCAAGGAAGTGCAGAATATTTGAAGTCGGTGTCATAGGATAGGCAATATATGAATTGAGCCCGCCCTTAATCAATCCAAAGCTTATAGCTTCGTTACCGGTAAATATGGGGAAACACCGCTCCGATATCTTTTCAAGTTTAAAAAGTTCTTTGGTATTTTCATTACCTTTTAAAGCAACTTTTAAATTCATATCTAGTTCCCTGGAAATGTTTCGTTTGAAAACATCTTCCAGAATTTCCATCTTTATACCTGAAGCTTTGCAAAAACTGCCGATTATGCAGGAATTACGGGTTACTGCAAGTGCTTTTTCCTCTTTTATTATTTTATCAAGAGGGATACCCTGTAACTGTTTAATTAAAGGCAGCCCTTCCGGTTTTACTGCATCAGAATCATAAATGATAAAAGAATCATTTTTTAACCTGTCTTTATGTAAAGAAAGACAATCCTGATTTAAAGCAAGAATGCAATCAACTTTATTTGTGTGAGTTGTAATTTTATTTTGAGATGCTCTGATAATAGAATAAGTATGTCCTCCTCTTATAATAGAGGGATATTCACGGTAGATATATATGCAGTAACCTAACCGGTTTAAAATCCTGGCAAGAATTAAACTCGCTTTATCTATTCCATCCCCTGCCATCCCGCCTAAAAGAAGAGAAAATTCTTTCATGATTATTCCTTCGGTATAAATTATACGGACAATACAATAAGTATAACATTAATATATAATTTTTACAATTTTTATTTTCTACAGCAGTGTTATGATATAATCAAAAAATAAATTCAATTTAATTAAAGACAAAATATGGATAAAAAAAAAGTAGTCATTATTCTAATTTTAATAATTGCTGTTGTTACAATCCTTATTTACAACTATAAAATTGATCCATATTATTTTAGAAGTAAAACAGAAATAGAAAAAATACATTTGTCCTGTATTCCCGGAATATCAATCATAGACTCGACTGCGATAATAAAAATAGGGATAATAAATATTTTTTTGGCATGGCATGATAAGCTGCCTTTTAATATTACTGAAAAAATAAAAAACAACAACTCTATTCTTATGATAACATGGGAACCATACTTAAAAAATAATAAGAAAAAATCCATTCTAACTGATATAACAAATGGAATTCATGATGATTTAATTAATGATTTTGCTGTTTCAATAAAAAATTATAGACATCCTGTTCTCCTTCGATGGGGGCATGAAATGAATGGTAACTGGTATTCATGGAGCGGGACGCACAATAGTAGAAATCCAAATCTTTATATTAAAGCTTATCAATATATACATAATGTTTTTAAAAAACAAAATGTCAATAATGTAAAATTTATTTTCAGTGTTAACCATAAAGATGTTCCATCCAATAACTGGAATAAATTTGAAAATTATTATCCCGGGGATAATTATGTTGATATTTTAGGTATTGATATGTATAACTGGGGAGAAACAAAAATCCGGGGAAATAATAAAAAATTTAAATGGAAAAATCCCAAAAGCATTCTTATAGAATCTTATGAAAGAATTATAAATGCTTATCCGGATAAACCAATTATTATTTCTGAAATAGCTTCATCCTCAAAAGGTGGAGATAAAATTCTCTGGATTCAGGATTTTTTATATTTGCTTACAGATAGGTTTTCTGCTGTTAAAGCATTTGTATGGTTTGATATAAATAAAGAGTCAGACTGGTCTGTTTCACAAGATAATAATATATGGCAGGTTTTCAATAAAGAAATTAAAAAACCTTACTATAGTAATAACATCAATAATTTTGTTGTATGGATTTATAAGGATTGAATTATGGATATAAAAGAATTTACAAAAAAGGTTGATGACGCAATTGCAAAGGAAGAAATAGGGGTTGCGATTTATGCTAAACATCTAAAAGTCATTCTGATATGGAGCGGACTATCAGATGATACAAAAAAGGAAATAATCGAGCGTATTGATAAAATTGTCAGTGACAGTAATAATCATATAAAATTATTAGAAAAATTCAAGGAATTATATATTATAGAGAGTAAAAAAAATGTTTACTAAAAATGATTACTTTAATTATTTTGAGCAAATAAAAAATCTTGAATTCGTAATGCTTAAATATATTAAAGAATTCAATGATTTAATTAAAAATGAAAATATTAATAATAATGAACTATATTTAATATTGGATCAAATAAGAAAAGAAGAAGGTAATCATATTAAGCAATTGGATTATATATTGGAGGCAGTATTAAACGATAAATATATTCCGACTGCAAACATGTCCAAAGAAAAATTTTATAGTATTATGAATAGTTTCAATCAACAGCATATAATCGATCATTTCAGTCCTTTATCCTCAGAAAAACAGAATGAATTTCTCTCCAATATAAGTAATCTTGATTTTAACCTGGTTTTTCTGCTTTATAAAAACTATATTTCAAATATACAGAAAGAAAATGTTAAATCAAATATTAAACCTGTAAATATAAATATAATTCCTCACTCAAAAAAAGAATCTAATAAAGGCGGTTTCCTGCGTTATATCGGTGATGAATGGATTAAAAATAGCAAAACTGCTGTTTTAATTGCTGCGGGCGGACAGGGAACAAGATTGGGACATCCAGGCCCAAAAGGAACATTTAAAATTTCACCGATAAGAAATAAAACACTTTTTCAAATATATTCTGAAATTATAATAGCTCTTGAGAAGAAATATAATATAAAAATACCTTTGATTTTTTTAACAAATGAAGAAAATAGGATTGATACTGAGAGTTTTTTTAAGTTTAATAATTATTTTGGATTAGATAAAAATAA
>JACQWU010000188.1 GCA_016209155.1 Candidatus Desantisiibacteriota bacterium
TTCCTGAGTGATTACAAATTTGATATTTTTATTTTTTAAATAATCAGCTAATTTTTTTATTTGAGTTGTTTTTCCGGAGCCGTCAAGCCCTTCAAATGTTATAAATAATCCTCTCAAAATATTTGCTCCTATCAAAATTAAGATGCTATGCGCAGCAACTTAGATTTAAGGTTGAAGGATTTTAGACTGAAGACTTTTAAAAGCCTTATATTTTCAGTCGACCTGCCTATTCAAATACAAATAACATATATTTCAATAAAATGTCAATTGTTTTAAGTATAACCTGCTGTTTCAGTTACGGTTTTATGTAAATATTCCGGTAAATTTCACTTGACATTTATTGCAAATTGTAATATAAAAGTTTAATTAAAAATGAATTATATTAATTATGAAGAACCCTGCGGCAGCGACCGCAGGTATCTTCTGTCTCTGATAGGAATTCTTTATTATTTATTTTTGTGCCAATTCATCCCTGCCTTAGAAAGGCAGGGTATTAATGGCACATCCAGATAAAATAGCATAAATTAATGAAAAAAAAATTAAAAATAAAGGGGGGAATACTTAATGATTGAATGGATTAAAAAAAATTTGGTATTAACTATCGTAATTGTTATTGTAGCCGGTACTGTAGCTTTTGTCGCAGGTATTAAATTAGCCGATAAACCATTTTTTTGCGGTATGTTATGTCATGAAATGCAGCCCCATGTTGACAGTTTAAAAGCCAATTTTCATGGTGCAAAAGATGTAATCTGTATGGACTGCCATTCTGAGCAAGGTTTTATCAATCATGCTACCGAGCATCTTGCCGCATTATCACTCCTCGGCGGTCATTTCAGCAAATCTTATCTTGAAGACGAATTTGGTTTTCATAAAAACGTGCAGGGTTTTAATGCAGAGGAAATGAATTTTAAAGGAAAAACAGATACTGAAGAAGAAAAAAAATTATTGGGAAAATGCGCGGAATGTCATCCCAACAGAATGGGGACATCATATTATATGAAAGTTCCGGAACATAAAAAAGAAATGATAACTGAAAACTGCATACGCTGTCATGAAGAAGTTGAAGCTCAAAAACAAGAAGGCGAACCTGCAAAAATTTATGGCTGATACTGAATGTACTGAATGTCATTCAAATAACATGAAATTTGATATTGAAACTTGTGTGGGATGCCATGATGATACATACAAAGCTAAACTTACTGAATACAAAAATAATTATAAAGCAAAATTTGATGAAGCCAGTAAGTTATATGAAGAAATAACAAAAGCAATTGCTGAAGGAAAAAATCCTGGCGCATCTGAGGCAATACTTAAAAGAGCTGAATTCAATTTTAAATATGCATCTCTTGATGGAAGTAAAGGCATGCACAATCCTGATTTTACTGATTCACTTTTCACTAAAGTGATGGCAGATTTAAACGAAGTGAAAAATGCTTTAAAATAATTTCGTAATGAAGAACCCTGCGGCGGAGACCGCAGGGTATCTTATGTCTCTGACAGGAATTCTTTATTATTTATTTTTGTGCCATTAATACCCTGCCTTAGAAAGCAGGGTATTAATGGCACATCCAGATAAACTAAAAACACCGCTACTGCTTTTGTAATAGCGGGGTTTTTCTTTAAGGCAATCAATGAATTCAAAAATAAAAGCTAAAATTTATATAGTGCACCTTGGATGTCCTAAAAATCAGGTGGATGCGGAAATAATGCTTGGCAAACTGCAAAAGGACAGCTTCGAACTTGTTTCTGACTACAGGCAGGCAGAAATAGTAATTATAAATACTTGCGGGTTTATCGATGCCCGGAAGATATAAAGATAAATTAGAAAAATTGCTTCCGGAGGTTGACGGGTGGCTGTCTCCGGGTGAAATCGATAAAATAAATTTTTTAGTAAACACAATTATGTCCACCAGACAGAAACAAAGTATCTTTTCTTCAGATCATTTAAGCTATCTGCCGGATAAAAATGAACATAGTGAGAAAAAAATACTTTCTTCGTATTATAGCGCTTATATTAAAATTGCAGATGGTTGTGATAATCATTGTTCATATTGCATAATACCTTTTATACGCGGTCCATATAGAAGCCGGACAATAGAATCAGTGAAAGAAGAAGTAAAAAATCTGGTTAAGCACGGAGTAAAAGAAATAAATTTAATCGCGCAGGATATCACAAGCTTCGGGAAAGATTTATCAGGCGGAAAATATCAACTGCCGGAGTTGATTAAAAGCCTGCTTAAAATAAAAAAATTGGAATGGATAAGGCTTTTGTACGTCTATCCTGAACACATAATGCCCGAACTAATAGACCTTATGAAACATGAAAAAAGAATATGCAAATATCTTGATATTCCGATACAGCATATTGATGATAAAATTTTAAAAACCATGAAACGTCAAAGCTCAGAAAAATCAATTCGGAAGATAATCGAAAATATAAAAGAAAACATTCCGGATATAGCACTTAGAACAAGCGTCATTGTTGGATTTCCGGGAGAAACCGAGAATCAATTTGGGAAACTTAAAAAATGGATAAAAAAAACTGAATTTGATTATTTAGGTGTATTTACATATTCACGTGAAGAAGGAACTCCTGCCTATTCCCTGCCCGGGCAGATCTCAAAAAAAATAAAAGAAAAAAGACAGGCGGAATTATTAAAAATTCAATCCGAAATCGCTCACAAAAAAAACACAAATAGAATTGGATATACTTTTAGAACTTTAGTTGAAGGATTTCAGGATGAAGAATTAAAGGGAAGAACTGAATTCCATGCTCCAGAAATAGACGGAGATATTATTATTGAAAAAGGGAAAGCATCCGAGGGTAAATTCGTCAATGTAAAAATTATTGATGCGTTAGAATATAATTTGATCGGGGAAATCGTCAAGTAAATGTAAGATTTCAATCGTTCTATATTTTTTTGTGCAAAATAGCACTTGACCGCTTTGATAAACCAATAGATTTTCGCGCAAGCTCAATAAGGGATCTAAGGGCATCATTTACAGCTTCTTCTGTAGGAAACGCTAGAGCAACATCGGGACGAATAAGTACCAAATTTGTGCCTTTTTGGTAAGATTCATAATGCTTGCCTCGAACCCCTTTACCCAAATCCTCACGATAATATTCTGCGCGCAATTCGTCAGCTTTAACCTTCTTCATAAATTTTCCTTTCCTTGCGGAATTTGGCTAACAATGTTTTTGTCATAAAATTGAATACCCAATGTGGTCATCATTGATAACAAAACCTTTAACAATGTATTCCCTCAATCTTTTAGTTGCCAAGATGTAAAATTGCGTCGCAACTTGTGATTTTTTATCTAATTCTAGTTTGTATTGTTAACCATTCTAATTTATTTATTAAATTTGTCTATCAAAATTTTATTAATTGCTAAATCAAAAACTATTTTATTCATTAAATGCTTCAAACGGTATTGATGCAAGGCCATAAGAATATTTTATATATCGGATTACTTCAGATGATGAATAAGTTGATAATTTGTCATATTTAAATACTGCCCATTCTTTTTGGGAAAATAAAATTATATAAAAGGATTTACCTGTCTCTGCATCCCATATACATGTATCAGTAAAATCAACATTTTCAAATTCACAAAGTCCAAAAGATGAATATTTTAAATTTACATTTTTTAAATTTGCATTATTCATTTTGCATTTTATAAACTCAGATGCTTGAAGATTAGCTTTTTCAAAAATCGCGCCTTCCAAAAAAACCTCTTTTAAATATATCCTGGTTAAATCAGTTTTTTCCATTACTGCTTTTTCAAAATTTGATTTAATAATTTTACTATTGGACAGATTAGCATTATACAGATTAGCATTTGATAAGTTTGAATTTTTTATTATAACGTTTTTTAAATTAGCGCTTTTAAAATTAGCATACTCCAAATTTAAATCAGACAGCTCCCATGTTTCAAGATTAGCGCCTTCAAGATTTATTGATTTTGGTTCATCCAATGAAATCCCTGATTTTTTGCAGGAAATTATTAATGCAAAAGCATTCTCGCTGCGCTGTGATACATACTCTGCTTCAATAATAGATATGAGTGTTTTGCTGAAATTGGTTTTATCGACTAATTCTTCTTTAAGTTCAAGAAGCCCAATTATAAAATTTCGAGTTTCAATAGATAATAACGGCAAATCAAAAACTTCCGGTTTCTCTGAGCTTAAGCCTCTTACAACATATCTTGCAATAAAAAATTCCTGTAATGACGTATGCGCAAAACGGAAATTATTATTTCCATCCCGAATAAGAAAAGTTGATGTGCGAATATCACTTTCAATTGTCATTCTTAAAATATTTTCATAACTTATTTTGTATTTGCTATCTACTTCATTATCAACCCAATCCTCCTGACCTTCGTCAGTTTTGCGTTTCAAATCACCAAGATGCTCGGTAATAAGTGACAATAAATAGGGCCTCTCAGAAAGATCCGCAAGATTATGAATACGGTTAATCAATTCCCATGTTTCGTTTCTTCTTTCAATACCAAATATTTTCTCAAGATATAACTTAATCTGGTCTTCATTAAATGGTTTTAAATAATAAACTAAAAAATCATCAGATCTTCTGCCCGTGCGCCTGCCACCTGTAAGCATATTTTTTTCTTCCCTATGATCACGAAAATAATGTGTCCTGCACGCAATCAATAATTTTCCTTGATAAGTATATTTTTTGTTTTTTTGAATATCTGATTCTTGAGATTTGTCTTTTATTTCCCTGTTTGGTAAAATACTTTGTATTTGTTCAATAAATTTATTTGCCTGCGCAGGTTGTAAATGAACCGTCTTCTCATCAAGCCCGTCAAAAATTATAATAATATCACCCTGCCTAACTAACTCTATAACAATTTCAGGTTTTACATCCCTGACACCATTTTTCTTTAATATAGAATCGATCATTTCTTCAGCAGTAGGAATCCTGTCTCCAATATAAGTATTAATATGACGTAAATCAATATATAAAGGTAAAGGTAATTCCGGATTCTGCTTCCTTTTTTGTAAAAGTTCGCGCGCAAACATTCTGGAAAGAAAAGTTTTCCCAATCCCATAGTCACCTAAAATAGCACAATATGAATAATCATCATTTTCTAACCAACGAAATAAAGCATCTAAAGCATCCTGGTCTATTTTTACAGATTTAATATTTCCATGTTCTTGTTCAAATAAAGATGCTTCCCATTTTTTTTCTTTTACTAATGCATTAATATATCTTTCTTTTTTATAATATTTACAGTATTCATC
>JACQWU010000189.1 GCA_016209155.1 Candidatus Desantisiibacteriota bacterium
GATATTTCATTTTCAAGATTACCATGTAAATCTCTGCTTTTATGCCCTATTGTAAATGACTGTCTTGGTTTTTCATTTATATAAGTTAAACTGCTTTTATTATGAACCTTACCATACTTTGGGATGTCATCTTCACCCGGTAAATATTTTATGCTTAACCCTGAAACTGAATTATTAAAACGTGTTCTTTCAAGTTTAAAATTTGTAGAGTCTATTTTTTCATACATAGAAATTTTTGTTTTATGTGATTCATGAAATATATTTATTTCAACTCCCGGTCTTGCCGCAAGTATTGGACTTATTTCCCAATGTTTATAATCTTTATTTTCTTCGCTTTTTATATCTAATCTATCAATTTTACATACTTTTCTAATTTTAGAAGAATCCGCATCATCAATTTCAATGTTAACCTGAAAACCAAAAATGTTATTTGCCGCTGATATAAATAAAACCAAACCCAAAATAAAAATACTTTTCTTACTCATGTTAATCTCCTTTGTTAAGTTTAGGTAATGTCAAAAATTAATAATTAAACGTAATCCTTTCAGTCACGGGTAGAAATGAATGTCATTGCGAAGGGCATTATCCTAAAGCAATCTCAAAATCTTTTCTCTGTGTTCATTTTTTTTCCTTTTTTCAATTCAAGCAACAGGTTCTCTCGGCTCACCATCAACTCTTCTTAAAAAAATCGCCATATCCTTAACTGTGACAAGTAAAGCCCCCATACCTGTTAGAATTATTATAAACATTGTCATAAAAGATAGAAATCCGAAGAATGGGCCAACCGCAGTCAGGTTCTTGAAATAATTTAACATGAATTTAGTAACAGAAATAATGCCCAGACCGACAGCAAACCTGGCAGGGATGTTGTATCGATTTTTTAAAATAATATTCCCCAGCCATATTGATACAGGAATGGCTGCCAGATAAAACACAGCCGCATAAAAAACCATTGACAATAGTCCAAATATAACAGCGGGCATAGGAGTTTTAAAAAATACAGATAGAACAATTAAAATGATCAGCATTATTAAAGCGCCCAGAATCGAGACTATTCCTATAAATCCGATTCCCATTATTTTAAAAGGTTTACGGGCAATCAAATCTCCTTGATATTTGAAAGTATTTGGAAGCATTTTAAACAGGAGCATGGCCAAAAGAAAATATACTGATGTTGATAACAGCAATTTTAATAGGTCATGGGCTGTCTCCTTAGAATCCGGCAATTGTGAATGTGTTGATAAATCTTTTACTTCAATCCATTGTGAGTCTTCAACATGAACATCACTTTCAATATGCGCTTTTTTAGGCGTTTTATAAGTAAGTTTTCCGTGGATGACAGTTCCTGAAAGAACAGTAACATCAATGTCCTCCTTCCACCCATGCTTTAAATTCATTGTATCAGGGATTCCAAGATTGATATCCACATCTCCAAAAAATTCACCGCTTAAGATAATACTTTTACCGTAAATTTTTGTATACCCTTTGACTTTGCCTTCAATTTTAATGTATTCCGCAAAAGCAAGTATATTACCGTTAATTTGAGTATCCCTTTTGATTGTTGCATTACCGGCAAAAATATTTACATTTTTACCGATATTGCCTCCTATGACAACATTTTCACCCCCGCATCGGATATCCCCATCCACTTTTCCGGATATATCAACATTTTTGCCGGCACAGATAATATCCCCTGAAACTGTGCCACTGGACCTAACTGCCTTGGCCCCTGCCACAAGGTCTCCCTCAACAGTCCCGATTGATGAGACAAAACTTCCGGCTGCAAAAAGGTCTCCTTTGATTGTACCGTCATTATTTAAATCAATGCATCCAAAAAACTGACTCTTGGGAAGTATCTCATCCTTTTTTATATTTCTCACTTCAGAAGCATTCACAACAATACCCGTCAGCATAACAACAAGAAGCATACAAGTTACTGCTAATTTGCTCATTCTTTTTTTCATTGCTATTTACTCCTTTTATAAATTGTTATCCACCTTGTGGATAAACATGCTTATAGAAATAAAAACTGTAATAAAAATTATTGCAGGTCCCACGTATTGCATCATACTAGAAAGCTCATTATTACCCGATATATATCCGCCCATTAATTTTATAACCGAGAGCACTACAAGTAAAATATCTGAAAAAAAACTCAGGCTGGGAAAAAAACCCATAAGGATTTCATAGATACTTATATTCTCAAAATCAATAATTATAAATGCCGGCGGAATGAAAAGAATAAGCCCCATCATGACTGCAAGAATAGAGTTAGTCTTTATTTGGGAACTGTTTTTTGTATTTTCATACCGGTCTATTTTTATCATTACATTCGCTTCGAACTCAGCTGGAATTTCAGGCTCAAAATCCTTTTCTAAAGAGCCAATGATACTTTCCAATTGTTCAAATTGATATCTGCATTGGCTGCATTTCTCCAGATGTTTCTTGAGTACAGTGATTTCATTATCACTTGCAATCCTGTCAAAATGCTTCATCATTAGTTCCTCATATTGCTGACAATTCATATAAGTTACTCCTTTCGATCAACTTGAAGTCTCTCTCTAAGCATTAATCTTGCTCTGTGTAGCCTGTTCTTTACAATAGTCATTGGCTCATTCATAACATCAGCCATTTCTTCATAAGACAATCCGCTCTGATGAAAAAGTATCAAAGGTATTTTGTACTTTTCCGGCAATGCCTGCAGAGCATTATTGATGCTTCTGCGTTTTTCTTTTTTAATTAATAATGATTCAGGAGAATCAGAGTTACTCTGTAATTCCTTAACTTCATCAAGATGAACAAATTTTGGCTGTTTCCTTTTCATTCTGTCAATACATAGATTAGTCGTGATTTTAACAGCCCACGTTGAAAATTTATATTCAGGATTAAATTGATCTAAAGATTTATATATCTTCAAAAAGGCCTCCTGAGCGGCATCATCAACTTCATGTATGTCCTGAACCATATTTATAACAACACTGTAAATCAATTTTTTATATCGTGTAACGATCATGGTAAAAGCCTCAGGATCACCATTTATGCATTGATTAATAATCTCGATATCTGTAGATTCCAATCTGCTTCTCCCTTATAATTCTGTCTTATATATATTATACGAATAAATTATTAAAATGTCTGATAATTGTATATAAAAATCAAAAAAAAATTTATAATTTCATTACACTTCAGATAACAAAACGTTAAAATGACTGCAAGTCATTTTGTGACTATATGCATATAATATATCCAAACGCTTAATTTGTCAAAGAAAATTTTATCTTTATCTGAATTTATGTAGGGCAAGCCTTCAGGCTTGCATTAAATCAGATGATTTTGGGCTGTACGCCGCTTATAAGCATTCCCGCGAATGGATATGATTAAAACAGCGGATTATATAATTGATCCTGGTCCGGTAAATTAAAAATTAAATATTAAATATCAAAATTATGGTGTCCTGCGGACATGTTTAATCGTGAAATGGTTTCATATTGAATTAAAATATTGCCAGATATATTTATCATAGGATATTGGATAGAAACTGGCCAGCATGAAAACTGGAATGTTAGCCAACTCGAAAAGTATAATAAAGACATGTATTTATGTCAATTTATGCTTTTTGTTTTATTGACAAAATTAAAATTTTCCGGTATTATACAGAAACTATTCAATAATATGTATAAGGAGAATTAATGAGTTTCTTTTATCCACTTATATTTTTATGCCCATTTATTATTTGGTTTATTTTAAGTTATTTTATTTGGCGTAAATATTTTAAAAAACATGAAAATATAATTATTGAAAGTATTGTTTTTTCACTACTTTTTGCTCCATCTGTATATCCCCTCCCAACTATTTGGTATTTTCTTGTTCCAGCGGGATTTATTCCTTTTCTTAATTTGCTTTTACCAATCAGATCAATAGATTTTTCAAGTTCAATGAATCCTAACCTTATTGCGCTTATGTTAACTGCCATCCCGATTTTATTGATTTGGAGTATTTATTATACAATTCATTCTTTTATTTTTAAAAGATGCTCAGATCAACTTCCTCTCAAGTTAAAAGATTAAAAGTTATAACACAAATTTATTAATTATCTACTAAATTTTATCGACAAATAAAAACAAAAGGTATAAAATAAAAGCAAATAAAAATAAATCTAAAAAAAATTTAAAATTATAACGAAGCACTACATGGGATTTTTGTCGCTGAAGCGTCAAAAACCTATGAGTTTCTGGCGTTCGCTGTTGGCGACGGGGACGTGAGTCCCCCGACCTAATCGGTACCTTAGATTTAGTAGAATAAAGATAATAACATTTACTTAAACGTTGGCATTCATGCTATGAACCGCATTGTAAATGAGAAACAAGGATTAAAAATGGATAGAAAAACATATCTGGAAAAAATAATTAATAAATTTGAGGATTGGTGGATTAATGACCCGGATAGTTCATATATGGATTTCTATAAGAACACTATTACAATTTCTCACTTGGCTTCCTTATCAAATATAGACCTTGTTGATTTCTTTTATAAATTTGTAAGTAAAGGTGGACGAGTTCAATCAGGTGGATCCAGAACAAAAAACAAATTTCGAGATATGGTTTTAAAAGATATAGATAGTTTTAAGAAATTTGTATTAAAGCCATTTCAAAATAATTTTTCACTTAAGGATTGGTTCTTACAACTTGATAATTATCCAGGATTTGGAGTTGGGATAGCAACGATATTTCTTAATCGGATTGATTACAAAAAGTACCCGATTATGAATAACAAGAGCTTAAAAGCATTAAACAAGCTTGGATTTAAAATTTCATCATCAAAAAATTGGACAAATTATGAATTGGTTAAAAAATATTAAGACAAATTAATAAATGAGTTTTCAACACTTCAAAATTACTTCAAGGCAGATGCATTAACCATTTTATTGTGGCTGTTTATCAAGGACAAGAGTTAATATCCGGTTATTTGCAAATTGAAAATTTTGAGAACGGGTTGGAACAACAGGAGATTGAACATAGCGTTGAGGTTGATTCAGTCAAAATAGATAAGGATGACTTGTACAATAGGATAATCGAATGCGAAAATGAAAAGACAGAGAAAATTACAATTAATGGAAAAACCTACAAGAGGCATAATTATTTAATGGTGCAGATAAAGAAATATAGGGACTATAAATGCCAATTCTGCTCAACGACGATTCTTAAAGCAAATGGTAATTACTATATTGAAGCTTGTCATATTAAACCAAAAACCGAGGGAGGAAAAGATATTCTTGATAATATTCTAATTCTTTGTCCTAATTGTCATAAACTTTTTGAGTATCCTCTCAAAAAATCATGGTAAAAAACTAAAGGACAGAAAGTATAGGATACGAAGAAATAGCTTTTTTTTGAATAATTTCTGCCAATGATGGAAGTTCGAATGTTTTACTAACACGATCAAAGATATAATCATACGCA
>JACQWU010000190.1 GCA_016209155.1 Candidatus Desantisiibacteriota bacterium
TAGAATGCTGTTTAAAATTATTTGAAAGACTTGAATGTAAAGACTATGCGCGTTTTGACTGGAGACTTGATTCAAAAGGTAATCCGAAACTGCTTGAAGTCAATCCCAATCCGGGATGGTGCTGGGATGGACATCTTGCGCGAATGGCAAAATTTGCAGGAATGACTTATACTGAAATGCTCGAAGCTATTTTACGCGCATCAGAACAAAGACTCGGGATTCAACTGATTCACAGGAAAAAAGATGAAGATAAAGAAATGAAAGATTTGCATCTTTTCGTTAATCAAACATAAATCAATAAAAGGCAAAGAGGAGAATGAGATAATGAAAAAAGAGAATTTTTTGGTTGTAAGTACTGATATTGAATTAGAAAAATATTCAGGATTTAAAAATTGTTCGGAATATTTGAAAGAAAAAGAAAATGCGGGCACAAATTATATTCCGCTTTTTCCTTCTTTATTATTTGATATATTTTGCAGTTTTTATTTAAAAAATCCTGAAATGAAAAAAATTGAAAATACATCTCCTTTATTATGGCAGAACTATTACTTATTAGAAAGTTTAACAGGGCATTATCAATATAAAAATATACATTCGTCCATTGCGGAAAATTCTCAAAATGCATTCTGGGTTACAGAAATATTTGCGGATGAATTTATGAAATTACTTACAAGCAAGAAAAAGATAATTGATTTTTTTAAAATTTCACATAAATTTTTTTCTGAAATTCAAAACGAAGGGTTTTTTTATTCTGATTTAAAAAAATCTGTCTCTTCAAAAGAAGAAGCTGTAAAAATAAAAAAAATAAGCAGCGAAATAATTAATTATAAAAAAGAAACAAAGACCATAATTATAAAAATAATGATGGAATTAAATAAAATAATAAATAAGACGCAGCCTTTAATGATATTGATTCAAGGCCACAATCTCAGCCCTTTATCGCTTACAAATATTCCCAACTCTAAAAAAAATGATTTAGTTGAAAAACTTGCAAATCCGAAATTAAAAGAAATCATAAAGATTTTCAGTCAGCTGGATTTAACAGGTAAAATTCAATCCAAAGAAAATGATTTAATATTTTTGAAAAAAAAAGATGTTGATGACTTTTCGCAAGAGATTTTTTATCTAAATGAGCTTCAGGATGAACAAAAAGATAAGCTTAAAAATTGGATAAAACATGAAATGGCGGGATATGATTCTTCAAAGCGTTATAGTCCTTTAACCGTTTGTTTACAGGCTGGAAATCCTGAATCGTCAGCTGATGAACTTGAAATTTTTGCGGTTTCACTTGGAATGCTTGAAGTTGCCAGACTTGAAAAAAGAAATTTAATGGCAATTATTTCAGGACTTTCCGCCGGAGAAAAAACATATATTTTTACCCCTCAAGAGGTTACAGTGCTTGAAAAAAATGAATCCGTTAAACTTGACCTTGTTGAAGGGACTGTACTTTTTCTGACAAATTTATTATCAGGACCATTACCTCCTAAATCAAAAAAATTTCTTAATATTAGTTTTGGCTCTAAACCGGCTGAAACAAAAAGAAAAAAGATTTTTAAAAAGAAACCAACACTTATACGATTTGGATGATCAAAGGAGCAAGCTTTGAATAAAAAAAAATTTGCAATAGGAATAGATTTTGGCGGAACAAATATTCGCGGCGGATTAGTAGATAATACCGGCAAAATTAAAAATTATATTAAAATTTCAACGGGCTCTCAAAAAAATTATCAGGAAATAAAGAATAAAATTATATTTATATTAAATAAAGTAATAAGCAAAAATAGTTCTTTTAAAAAAAATATAGCAGGTGTTGGAATAGGTTTCCCGGGTTTGATTGATGTACAAAGAGGGATTATTATAAAATCACCGAATTTGCCTGATTTAAGAAACGCACCTCTTGCACTTGATATCGCTAAAAAAATTGAACTTCCTGTCGTTGTTGAAAATGACGCAAATACTATTGCATGGGGTGAATATTGCTGCGGTAAGTATAAAAATCCGGAAAGTATGATATGTATTACAATTGGTACCGGTATCGGAGGCGGGATAATAATCAATAATAACATATGGCGGGGTTTCAGCAATACCGCCGGCGAGATAGGACATATGATTATTAAGGAAAATGGGATTAAATGCGGCTGCGGCAGCCGCGGGTGTCTTGAGCAATATGCCTCTGCTTCTGCTATGATACGAGATGCAGAGAAAGCAATTAAAAGAGGGGTGAAAACAAGTTTAAATTTAAATAAACTTACAGCTTTTGATATTTATAAAGCAGCTAAAAAAAATGATATTTTAGCAAAAAAAATTTTTTTAAGTTCAGTACACTATTTAAGTTTAGGCATTGCATCTCTAATAAATTCATTCAATCCTGAAATTATAGTAATTGCAGGTGGAGTTGCAAAGGCAGGCAGTTTCTATATATCTCCGCTTAAAAAAGAGGTTTATATGTATGCTTATACATCATTGATTAATAAAACAAAAATCGTTAAAAGTACTCTTGGTGACTGTGCCGGTATTATAGGTTCTGCATTTTTAATTTTAAATGCGGATTTAAATTTATGAAAAAATTTTTTTTTATTTTAATTTTTATAGTTTTTACTTTTATACTGTCCTGTATGAGTAAAAATACCACGGAATCAATAAATTTTATTAATATTTATCAGGGATTTCCATTCGCGTCCGGACTTACACAAGCCGGTGAAGAAATAATAAAATATGATACCTCATGGACTGGATTCTGGAAAAAGTTCAAGCAAAATACATCAGATTCAACAGATATTGCTCCATGGATAGATTTTGATAAATATATGATTGCCGCAATCTATTTAGGTGAAAAAGATACTGTTGGATATAAAATCGAAATACAAAAAATAGAAACAGACGGAAAAAGATTTAAAGTACAATATCAGACCACAAAACCCAAAGGTAATTGTTTTAAAAAAAATATATATCCGGTTCATATAGTTAAATTTATAAAAAAAGAAATACCTGTTAATTTTTATCCGACTATAATTACAACAACTTGTGATTAATACTAATTTGACTTTTCGTTGTTATCTTGGCATAATTAAAATTAATATACTTAATCCTTAAATTA
Source organism: Candidatus Desantisiibacteriota bacterium (assembly GCA_016209155.1). Lineage (GTDB taxonomy): Bacteria > JACRDZ01 > JACRDZ01 > JACRDZ01 > JACRDZ01 > JACQWU01. Next base: position 3,098 of record JACQWU010000190.1, read on the forward strand.
TCATTTCCATTAAATCATAATTTTGCTGCGAACAATCCATTTAAATTTGTTTTTATGAAGAATTTGTGGAAACTCTTAACTAAAAGAGAGAAAAGATGTTATTTTTAAAAAACAAAAAAATTAAAACCAAACTATTAATAGTGATATTATCTATATCAATTATATCCCTGATAATTCTGGGATTTATCTCTCTTTATAATACAAAAAATCTCGGCAGATATGCTGTGGATAAAAGCACTGAACTTGGGAACAGCGCTGCCCGGGACAGTGAATTAGAATTACAAAAACAAGCTAAATATTATTTGCTTCGTTTGGCTGAAAATCAAGCAAATTTAAGTAATAATATTTTTGAAAAAGTTGAAGCAGAAGTAGAATTGCTTGTATGGTACACTGAAAATTTGTGGAATAATAAAATAAGCGCAAAACCCGAGAAATCGTTTACTTCGGAAGATATTCCTGAAAATGGAGAATTTCCTTCAGTTCTGCGGATTGTTCCAAATGCGGATAAAATAAAGATAGAAAAAGATATTAAAATATCAGGGAATCTGGATAATATTTTTAAAAAAATACATGATAACAATAAAAATATTGAAAGTGTATATCTTGGAAGTGTAAATGGTTTGCACCGCAGGTATCCCTGGACTTCCGCAAAAAAGTCAAGCTATGATCCGCGTGATAGAAACTGGTATAAACAAGCTGTAAGTACTGGTAAATTAGGCTGGACAGAACTATACATAAGCGCTTCAAAAGAAATACTTATGGTAACTTGCTGTAAACCGGCTTATGATAAAAAGAATAATTTAATTGGTGTTATTGGTGTTGATATAACATTGGAATCATTAAATAATAAAATTATAAATACACAAATAGGGGATTTAGGATATGCAATCCTCATTGACAAAAATGGTAAAATTATTGCTGATAAAGAAATGTCAAAAAAAGGAAAGAAATGGGATCAGTCTCTTGAAACTGATAATCTATTAAAAGGTAATAATCCGCAGTTGCGTGAAATTGCAGTAAAAATGACCAATGGCGAAAAAGGTGTAGGTCAATGTGTTATTGATAATAGCAAAAAATATCTTGCATATGCGCCTGTTACTACTACTAATTGGAGTTTAGGTATAATAATGCCTATTGATGAAATTATCCATTCGGCAAAACTTACAAAAAATAAAATCATTAAAGCCACAACAGATAGTAAACAGCATATTGAAACTCAGATTAAAAAAATATTAGTAATTATAGGTTTAATATTTATTTTTATTTTATTAATGGTAATTTTTGTGTCAGATGAATTAGCGAAAAAAATAACAGACCCGATTCAGGAACTTGACAAAGGTGCCAATATTATAGGTGAAGGTAACCTTGATTATCATTTCAAAATAGATACAGGGGATGAATTGCAGGATCTTGCCGCCGCATTTAATCATATGGCATGCGATATTAAAACATACATTAAAAATCTTCAGGAAACTACCGCCGCAAAAGAACGGATCGAGAGTGAATTAAAGATTGCCTATGAAATTCAATCAAGTTTTTTACCAAGAATTTTTCCCCCATTTCCAAAAAGAAGAGAATTTGATATTTATGCTTCAATGGAACCGGCAAAAGAGGTTGGCGGTGATTTTTACGATTTTGCTTTAGTATCGGAAAACAAACTGTTTTTTACCATAGGCGATGTGTCGGGTAAAGGTGTCCCCGCGGCATTATTTATGGTTATCATGAAGACACTTTTAAAAAATGAAGCATTACGCGGATTGCCGCCGGATAAAATTTTATATAATGTCAATAATGTAATAGCCCGTGATAATGATACAAGTATGTTTGCAACTATTTTCTGCGGAATATTTGATATTGAAACCGGAGAGATTGAATATTCTAATGCTGGACATAATCCCCCGTTAAAATATAAAAATGGCGAATATTTGTATCCTCTCAAAAAATCATGGTAAAAAACTAAAGGACAGAAAGTATAGGATACGAAGAAATAGCTTTTTTTTGAATAATTTCTGCCAATGATGGAAGTTCGAATGTTTTACTAACACGATCAAAGATATAATCATACGCA
>JACQWU010000191.1 GCA_016209155.1 Candidatus Desantisiibacteriota bacterium
ATTATTATCATCGTCATCATTACAAGCCGCAGTTATAGCATTAATAAAAGTATTATTCATACTAATATTACTTGTACTTTTATCATCCAATAATCTATACTTCTCAATTAATCTCGATGCTACCAGCGATAAAGTATCAATGCCGGAATTTTCGATTTTATTGAGTGTAATATTATCAATACACTGCTCCGCTATTTCAGCAGATTTATATTTAATACGTTCAATTATCTCATCCGATTTAACTTGAATAGATTTTAATTCTACCTGCTTAGCTTGATTTTCCTTAACCTTAATTTCATTTAAAGCATCTTGTATGGAATTAAATCCAAATAAAAAAGTCGAACATAAAAATAAAATAAAGATAAAAATATTTTCTAAATTATTCATTTTCCCCCTTTCTTATTTCTGATTTTATTTGTTCCATATACAGCAAACACCGGCAAATCAACAAATTTAACGAATTGTTTTATATTATACCCTTAAATAAATATTAATAATTATTATATAATTGATATGTCGATATGTCAAAAATAAAAGGAAGAACCCTGTAGCGGAGCTACTGGATATCTTCTGTCTCTGATAGGAATTCTTTATTGTTTATTTTTGTGCCATTAATGGCGCATCCAGATAATATTTCTAAATTTATTGTAATCAATTAAATTTGACATATAAAATAAATCATGTTAAATTTTATATCTCAATTAACTAACGAGGAAGTAGATTGCCTTTAGGAACAAAAAAGGGACACCCCAATGATATATAGTAAAACGATCCGCTATTTATTTGTATTACTTATAATATCAACATTGCTTCCCGGAACTGCTTTAGCTCTACAATGTCAGGCAACTACAAAAAAAGGAACTCAATGCAAAAGAAAAGCGCAAGATAGTTCAAATTACTGTTTCCAGCATAAATCAATATCTGATAAAGTATCCTTAAAAAAAACAATATCAACTCAACATAAATCAACTTCATTATCTCCAAAAGAAAATTCGCAGGAATCCAAAACAAATGATTCAGCTCCTAATCAGTGCCAGGCCATAACAAAAAAAGGTAATAGATGTTCACGATCCGCAAAATCTAATTCAAATTATTGTAAACAGCATAATAAGTAATTTTTTAAAATCAGCTCATGTAATATTAAATTTGAACTGTTAAATTAATTGAAAAGCACATTTTCTTATGTTATAATTTTAGAAAATTTAGCAATATCTATTTACACTACAAAAAAGGGGTTTAAAAATGAATAAAACAGCGGTAATGGAAGAGACCATCGAAATTCCCAAAAATGAATATAAATTTTTAAAAGAATTATATAAAACCATAAAACGTCAACAGTTTTTATTCAGAATAGAAGAATCTGAAAAAAATTTAAAAGCAAATAAAACAAAAAAAATTACACCCGATAAATTCATAGAAAGCATTTAACCTTTTATGAAACCAAAATATTTCCGGTATGATGCAGCATTTGAAAAAAAATTTGAGAAATATAAAAATCAGATAACGGATTCAGAAAGACAAAAGCTTAAAAAAAGATTTGAAATTTTCAAAGAAAACATTTTCGATAAAAGACTAAAAACACATAAACTCAAAGGCGAACTTAGCAATTACTATTCCTTTTCAATTAATTATTCAGATAGAATAGTATTTAAGATTTTAGATGATGAGGGAATATATTTTATTGAAATAGGGAGTCATGATATTTGTTATTAAATGAAGTCTGATTTACGGTCAATAACATAAATATCAAAATAAATATGAAATTTTATATGTTTTGATTCGCATGTATTAACTCTATTATAAATAAATTTATTTTTATAACCGTTTATTTCTATTGCTTTTTTTAAATTCAAAATAGCGTCATCAAACTTACCCTGATTTTCATAAATAAGTCCAAGTCCATAATATGCTCCGGCCGCGTTTGGTTCCAGTTGGATTGCTTTTTTAAAGTAAAAAATAGCATCATTAAAATTCCTCTGACTTTCATAAATAAGTCCAAGCTGATAATATGTAGCCGCAGAATATGGATCTTTCTTAAGCACTTCTTTAAAATGAAAAATTGCCTTATCGAGTATTCCTTTTTTTTCATAAATAAGTCCAAGCTGGTAATGAGCTTCAAATGAGCCCGGTTTTATTTTAATAACCTTATTAAAATAACCACCGGCCTCATCAGGTTTATTCTGCTTTTGGAGGGCTAATCCCAATTTATAATATGCTTCTAAAAAGGATGTATCTAACCTGACTGCTTCCTTAAAATGAAAAATAGCCTCTTCCTGTTTATCCTGCATTTGTAAAATTATTGCCATGTTGTAGTGAGCATCTTCAAATTTTGGATCCAGCTTAACTGCTTCTTTAAGATAAAAAACTGCTTCATCCAGTTTGTCCTGTAATTGTAAAATTATTGAGATATTGAGGTATGCGGTTTTTAATTTTGGATTTAATTTAAGCGCCTTTTTAAAATTTAAAAGTGATTCATCAAGCTTGCCCCAATTCTGATAAGCTATACCTATATTATTATATGCATTAGATAATTTTGGATCTTTTTCAAGTATTTTATTAAAGCAGTCAATAGCTTCCTTAAACTTATTTTGTTTAAGCAGAGTATTTCCAAGGGATATCATTGCATCAATATTGTTTCGATTGAGATCTAATGCTTTGCGGAATGCTATCACTGCGGAATCATAATTACCAGCTTCTAAAAGTTGATCCCCTGCTCGAACATAGGAGACATCATCAATAAATGCTGTTTTAATTGCTTTTATCGCATCAGAAGGTGCATTGACAAATTCCGGTATATTTGCGGCTCTATTAGGAGAAGTAAAATGATCAAGCACAACAGGAGGGCTGTCTTTGCCATGCTCATCTATATGTGTAAGAAAAAGCTGTGTGTAGGGACCATTAACTTTTGAGGAAAATACCAGCCACCTGCTGTTTGGCGACCAGCTATGCCATGAGTTCATCCTATTTGTATTACATCTCATCCTTTTTGGCTCTCCGCCTTCCGATGGCATTATATAAAGCTCGCTGTCCGGCTGAAGCAGCATGAAACTTTTTGCTTTACAAAAAACTATCCATTTCCCGTCAGGAGAATATTTCGCAAAATAATTGCTTTTTCCATTGTTGGATGCGCCTAAAAGTGCCTCTGGTTTACCGCCTTTTCCATTGTTAAATGGTAAACGGTACAAGTCATACAAAAATGTTTTTCCGCTTTCAATGAAATCTCTGGCTTCGTCATCTGGCACTGAAATCGTTTTTATATTACGCAGGCTTTCTCATTCAAATGCTTTGTCCCTGCTTCTAGCAAAAACTATTGATTTACTATCAGGGCTCCATGTTGCATTGGTCTGCACATAAGTTCTATCATCTGCTCCGGGTAGTGATTTGATTGTCTTTTTTTCTCTGTCGTAGATTGCGACAAAACCTTTAATAAGAAAAAAAAGCTGTGAAAACATAATGTCATTTCTATAAATTGCAAGGGCTCTGTCTTTTACTGTACCGGCCACATATTTGCCGTCAGGTGACACCTGACAGAGTAATCCGAAAGTCATTTCATCTTTTATTTGCTCAAACGCACTCCATGTAAATATCCTGCTTTTATCAAGAATGATTTCTTTCTCAATTGGCGCGGTTGCATATGATCCTTTATCATTACCCGCATCAACTTCCATAGCAAGAATTTTTCCGTCTCGTGAAAAAGAATGACAGTTCCCGCAGACAATAAGGTTTTCGAGGACAATCGGCGGCGGAGTTTTCGAGGAAATCGGACCAAATCTCCACTTAATATATTTTGCAGGATCAGTTACTGCCAATTTAAAAGGCAGATTCACTTCGCGAAAAAATATCGGAGCGCCAACTTCATCTTTTGATGTCATGATTGAAATGCCTGCTGAAGATAAAATCTTTTTGGGAGATTTACGACTTACTCCAATTATAGTAACTATGGCTTTTCTCTCTACTGAATTATCTTTAATTTGCTTCCACATATCATCCGTTGGTTCCCATACACTCGTCTGTGTAATAAATGTCAGCAATTCTTTATTATCATGGAATTTGATTGTAATAAGCCATGTATCCGACTTGATATTCTCATCCTTCCATATAAATTTCGGAGAAATAATTTCCGGCGGAAAAATCGTTTCATCAAGCGGATAAATTATTGAAAGTCCGGTACATTTTGGTTCTTTATCATAAGCCGATAATATATCTTCAATCCTTAAAACAGGTACATAATAAATAGTAAAGTAAGCTGTTAAAATTGAAGCGCATATTAAGGTAAAACCAATAATCCCAAATATTTTTATTTTATTTTTCATTTTAACCCTTATCAATTACATATTGCTTAGCTAACCTGCCAAACCCCATATTAAACTGAACAGCCTCGTGTGGAATAAGGATATACTTCCATGGTTTTTTACCATTTCTCAAAGCAAAACGTGCTGCATGTTCACAATAGTACAAAGCAGCTTTTGCCTTTTCTTTTACTTCTTTAGAATCCATGTCTTTTTGCATTTTTGTTTCAACCAAATAGATTGCCTCATTTGTTTCCACAACAAAATCAGGATTATACCGTTTTGAATTATGAGCCCACCATATCTCAAATTGCCCTTCTGCCGGACGCAGCCATTTTAAAACAATCTCATCTTTTTCCAGAATAATAGCAAAATCTTTTTCTGTTTTTGAATCAAATTTATATTTAAGATGACAGGCTTTTTGAAATCCAACAAACACCTTGCCTGGGATTGAAGATGCCGGCTCAACTGTCTCGGTAAAAGGATAAACCGAATCAGCTGTGTATTTAAAAAAATTATGATCTTTAAGCGTAACAAACGGCAATACTGTCACATCTTCATATCGAGGTGATTCACAATAAAAATGATCCATCATTTGGGCATAAATAAAACGCGCTATTTCCCGTTTATTGTACTGAACTACATTTATTCTTTCATCTTCTGTTTTTAAGTATGAGTTGAAACGCATAATCGCCTGTCCTGCCAGTTTAAAAAGTAAATCCGCCTGGCTGTCATAATCAATCTCAGGCATATGAAACAATTCATTAACAATAATATTATCCAGCTTATCGGGAACTATACGCCCTTTTCCTTTTATGTAACTGATTCCATCTTCCTGTTCGCGTAATCGCTGGACAAGAATTTCTTCTGAAACTACTTGATAATTAAGATTGCTCACCTTAAGATCAAAATCATTAAAACCTGAGTGAACTTCATCTGCCTGCTGAAGAACCATCCTCGGAATTTCAATAACATGACGTATAAAATTTTGCGTAACGCGTTCATATGCCTCTTCAGCAGCTTCAATCTTTTGCTCAATAAATAGTTCGGCCTGTGGCTGGTTGTATAGCCTTTCTTTATACTTAGAAAGAAATACTTCCTTCGCTTCCTGTCCGGTTAATTCCTGAACACTTTTAACTTCAGTATTAAGCGTAGGAAGAATATCTGTAATATCTCTTTCGACTTGCAACTGTTGTTCGGCTTTTTGCCTTTCCTCTACATTTTTAATAAGCGCTATTTCTTCTGCACGCTTTATAAAATTCTGTTCCCAGACAGGTGCTGATGTAATGATTTCCTTATCCTGATGCAGCTCTTCAGGGTTTATTTCTATAATATTTTTTTGCCTGATAATTGAATCCGGCTTATTAGCTTCGTCAATGATTTGCTGAAACTTATCATGAGCAACGATTGTGAGTGTATCGACTTTTTTATCACCGGTACGCTTTCCATAAGGAAGCCTTAATCCTCTTCCAATGGTCTGTTCACGCAATGTCGTTGATGCGGCAGTTCTTACAGGAATAATTGTATAAAGATTAGTAACATCCCATCCCTCTTTGAGCATATTAACATGAATAACTATTTCTATCCGGTTTTTAACATCCTCTAAAGATAATAACTGCTGAATATTTTCTTCTTTTTCAGCACCACGCTGATTAGAATGTATTTCCATTACTTTATCCGCGTATCTGCCTTCAAAAAAAGAATTTGATTGTATCAAGGTTTTTAACCTGCCCGCATGCTCGGTATCCTTTGCCACGATCAGCACAAATGGTTTAACCATATCAACCTTATTATTCCTCGCGTAAATATCAAGAGCGATTTTAGTATCCTCATGAATACGAATACCGTCTTCAATTTTAATTAAATCCACCTCTTCCTGAGATAAATAAAGCGGATCAAAATCCTTGCGTGTCGCCACAGCAGGTTCTTTAACGAATCCATCTTCTATCGCATGCGAAAGGGAATATTCATATACCACATTTTTAAACTTTATTGTATCACTGCCTCTTTCAACCTGAGGTGTCGCGGTAAGCTCCAGTCCCAAAATAGGCTTTAATTCATTAATAACCTGCATACCCCTGTCCGCGCGATAATGATGCGATTCATCCATCAGTAAAACGAGGTCATCAAGATTCGATAAATAGTTAAAATATGAATCCCCGATATATTCCGATAATCGTTTTATTCTCGGCTCAGCACCCTGCCGGCTTTCAGCGTTTATCTTTGCAATATTAAACACGTTGATTTTAATCTCTGAATGGAAAAGAGTTGTTTGCGAAGCCTGTAAATAATTATCGCCGGTTATAATTCGCGGCGGATTTTGAGCAAATTCACCGATACCTTTAAAAACATACTTTGGATGCGCAGGATTTGAAAAATCCTCGATTAATTTGTTGTAAATTGTAAGATTGGGAGACAAAACAAAAAAATTCTTTATCCCTTTCTCTAAATATAAATAAGCGACAAACGCGCCCATAAGGCGTGTTTTCCCAACACCTGTAGCTAAAGCAAAACACAATGACGGAAAATTACGCTCAAAATCCGAGCAAATAGGATATAATTCTTTAACTTTTGCAAGTTCAGCAGGCAGATTAACCTCTTTACTTAAATCCAATTT
>JACQWU010000192.1 GCA_016209155.1 Candidatus Desantisiibacteriota bacterium
ATGGATACAAAATTAAGGTTGAAGACTTTGACCTGAATTTTGAATTTGAAGATGGACCATTAATAAGTGAGCGATTTCCGGGAAGAAATAATGCGGCAGTTGAATTATCATTGTATAAAGATGAAAAATTATTAAAAAGAGGATGGTTTTTTTGGGCATTCCCTGAATTTCAAGAATTTAAAGATTTAGGTTTATTGGTAAGATTTGATAACTACTGGCAGCCGGAGATTAAAGATTACAAAAGTGAATTATCAATAATAGAAAACGGTAAAACTGTTCTTACAAAGACTATTGAAATCAATCATCCCTTAAAATACAAGGGAATAATGTTTTATCAAAATACATATCGTGAACCTATAGATAAAGATTTATCGGTTTATGTGTCAGGATTACAGGTGGTTAAAGATCCTGGAGTATGGATAGTATATTTTGGATGCGGTTTGATGATTATAGGTGTTATCCTTTCATTCTACATATATCATGAAAGAATATGGATGAATATCGGGAGTGAAAAAGATAACAAAATATTAATAGGTGGTATAAGTAACAAAAACCATTTAATTTTTGATATCAAATTTAAGAAAATATTGAATCAAATTCGTAATTGCTGATAAATACTAATAACTTACGGAGATTTTCAAGTGAAAAGTTATTTTTTATTTGATTTATGTTTTGTTATTTATTCAATATACTTTTTATTATATATGGGAAGTATAATATATAAAAATAAAAGCATTTTTAAATTTGGAAAATATTTATTCATATTTGGGATAATAACTCATACAGTTGGAATAATTCTTAAAACAGCAGAAGCCGGACATGCACCTTTAGTTAATATGTATGAATCACTATTGTTTTTTACCTGGAGCATAGCGTCAATTTATTTTATTTTAGAACATAATTATAAAACAAAAATACTGGGTGTTTTTATTACACCTTTAATTATTTTAGGCCTTTTATACTCTAAAACATTATCATCTGAACCTGAACCTTTGGTGCCGGCCCTGCAGAGCATGTGGCTTGAAATCCATGTTATAACCAGTTTTGTAGGATATGGCGCATTTGCTATTGCGTATGGTTTAGGATTAATGTATTTATTGGGACCACTTAAAGAATCTAATAATGCTCATTCAAATTTTGCTATTTTTAATGTGAGTTTTATGGTAACATGTGTATTAACATTTTTCACAGGGATTATTCTCAAATTTATAGAAAAAATAAGAGGGATATTAATTTTTCCTTTTTATAATACACAAAAAGAAATGATAAGTGAAAGAATTTCAAAATTTGCCTTAAGTAATTTTATTTTATTTATAACTTTTTTTGCAGGTTTTATTTTAATATTTTTAATGTGTCATTTTTTTCGTAAAAAGCTTTCCAAAAAATTTATTTATTTATTTCCGGAACTTAATATAGTTATAATGATAACATTTTTAATATATTATATTATGCGTATTCTGTTAATTGCCGGAAATTCTGCAGTTATATCGACAAATTTGCAAATGTTAATATTGAATACAATGGTTTGTTGTATTATTTTTATTGGTTCATTAGTATTAATTATAAAAAAAAGAAAATCATTGGAATTATATTTACCGGGTTTAAATGTTATTGATTCTATAATATTTAATGCGATATCTTTTGGTTTTCCTTTTTTATCTTGTGGTATAATTACAGGTGCTGTGTGGGCAAATTCCGCATGGGGTACTTATTGGGGCTGGGATCCCAAGGAAACATGGTCACTGGTTACATGGTTTGTTTATGCTGCCTATTTACATGCACGATATGCAAAAGGATGGAAAGATGAAAAAGCTTCCTATCTTGCGATATATGGTTTTATAACTGTTATTTTTACATATTTTGGAGTTAATTTATTTTTTGCGGGTTTGCATAGTTATGCATGATAATTATCTTATTCATTGAGAGGAGGTGAAGTTGAAAAATGATAGATTGGATAAAAGAACATATTTTATTGACAATTTTGATCGTTATTGTTGCAGGTGCCGCGACATATGGCGGATTGGAGTTTTCATCCAGTACATTTTTCTGTTCGACTATGTGCCATATTATGAAAGCAAACGAGTCTATATCGTACAAAGATACTTATCATTGGAAAATCGGAGAAGCAATGGGAGGACATGGAATCGGTTGCAAAGCATGTCATTATGGTCCCGGAATTAAGGGTTTTTTAAGCATTAAAATTGGAGCATTACTATATGAATTACCTCATACCATATTGAATAAAGAAGGTATTGAATGGGAAAAATTCAAAGAAATAATGGAAGAGGAAAAATATGGTAAGGATGAATCCAAATGGCCAAAGCAGTATATCCATGAAACAAAAGATAAAAAAAGAAAGTTTGGCGTTAAACTTCATGGAAAAAAATTAGAGGACACTAATTATAACTGCAAACGCTGTCATACTCCTATTGCTAAATATATTAACAGAGATGGACTTCTTGCCGAGGAAATAAAAATTCAGGAGTCAGATAATCTAGTGGATGAGCATCTTGCTAAAAATTTACCTGTAAAAAATTGGGATGATATTTTATTAATGAAAGTTAAAAAAATTAATAAGGATCATGCCGGTCATCTGGATAGAGGACTATCATGTACTGATTGTCATATGGAAGTGGCGCATGGATATAATCCCCCTTATAATACACCTATTATGGAACGCTGTTTCAGATGCCATGATAATGAAAAGGCATTTCGCAATGAATGCGGACGATGCCATACCACACAAAAAAATATGCATAAGGGAATTAACGGTATTGGAGTTGAGAATGCCCCAAGCTTTATGGAGGCTGCAGGATCATCTGATTGCGTAGGATGCCATCCGGAAGATAATCAATATAAATTATCCAGAGAAACATGTGTTGGATGCCATGATGAAAGCTATCGTAATATGATTGATGATTGGCAGAATAGTACCCGTGCTTTAATTTCGGGTATTAAACCTATCTTTGCTGAAACAGATAAAATGATTAAAGATGCCCAATCAAAAGGCGGAGGTATAGATAAAGCTAAAAAATTATATCATGAAGCAAAATATAATTATGATTATGTTGTTGCCGATGGCAGTAATGGCGGACATAATTTAGATTATGCAGAAGCGCTTTTAGATTCAGCAAAAAAGAAATTAGAGAGTGCAAAAGAATCCTTGAAATAGCAACCATACTACTCATTAGGCTGGTAAAATTATGAAAAATTTTACCAGCCTATATTTTTACACAGACCCTGAATTCACACCGGGAAAGCATGATGGAATTTCTTGAATATCAAAATAACTTAGAAACATTATTTGGTCTTTTAAATTATTATAAAAAAAAAATTTTAATCTTTATCGGCATTTTTTTTATTATAACAATTGTTTTTTATTTTTTTTCCGACTATTTGCTTGAATTTATTTGCAGCCCGATTTTCATAGATACAAATCCGGGTTATTACGTGATGAGCAGTATAGGTGAAGTTAAAACAGGATTAAAATTAATCTATACAACCCCATTTGAAATATTATTTGTAAAATTAAAAATTTCAACAATTTTATCATTAATAGTTTTATGGCCGGTTTTTATTTTTTTTATTTTCAAGGAAATTAATTTTTTTAAAAAAATACAATATGTTAATTTAATAATTTTTATTGCAGGTGTGCTTTTCTTTATCGGAATATATATATCATCATTTATAATTTTTCCATTGCTTATAAAATTTTTAATGAAATATCAAAATGATAATTTATTTGCATTTTGGACAATCAGCAATTATATCAGTTTATTGGTTAACATCAGCATTGTAACAGGCATTCTTTTTGAATTTCCACTGGCGCTGACTATTTTAGTGAAAACCGGATTAGTCGGAATTAAAAAAATTATTGATGCCAATAGATATATTATTGTATTCATATTTATATTTGCCGCAATAATTACTCCAACCACTGATGCTGTATCAATGCTTTTGGTCGCTATCCCTTTATGTGTAGTTTTTGAACTAAATGTTTTAATTTTATATATATTATCGGGTAAAGAAAAAAACAATAAAATTTAATTGGACTATTGACTTAAAATGAAAGATAATTTATTATTACAATGATAAGCTTAAAAATAAAAAAAATTAAATGAGAAAATTTTAAGAGGAGTATTATGTTTCACAGTAAAAAAATATTTTTTTTGTTAATAGTTCTTTTTTTATTTATAAAATCCGGTGATTTAATTCCGGCGGAAGAAAATAAAGAATTATTTTTGCATATTTTGACGATTGACGGGCATGCAAATTCTATACGTCAGGCATCAGGTGTTGCTGTAAGTTCTGACGGCGAAATTTTTGTAACAGACATTTTAAACTCAAATGTAAAAGTATTTGATAAAAACGGAAAATTTCTTTATAAATTCGGGAAAAAAGGTACTGCAGAAGGAGATTTTATACTGCCATATGATATATTAATAAATAATAAAAATCGTATTTTTGTATCAGACCTTAGTTCATACCAGATACAGGTATTTGATAAAAATGGCAAATATATTTTCAAATTTGGAAAATATGGTAATGGAATAGGCGAAATGAACCTGCCATTTGGTATTTCAATTGATAGTAAAGATAATGTTTTTATTGTTGATATTGAAAATAATTGTGTTTTAAAATACAATGAATTAGGTCAATTTATTAAACAGTTTGGGAGGCAGGGGACATTAGAAGGACAATTTTTGCAGCCGACAGACATTACAAATGGAAAAGATGATGAAATTCTTGTTACTGAATTAATGAACAGCAGAGTACAGATTTTTGATAAAGAAGGTAACTTTTTAAGTAAATTCGGACAGGCCGGATCTCAGCAGGGAGATTTTTCACATCCTAAAGGCATAGCAGTTGACAGTAAAGGCAGGATATTTGTAAGCGATACCGGAAATGGCCGTGTTCAAGTATTTGATAATAAAGGCGCTTTTTTGGGTGTTATTAACGGTTCCTCTGATGGCCGTGTAAAAATGAAGTCTCCCGCAAAAATAATTTTCTATTTTAAAAATCATTAAAATTAAAATATAATGGAGATATTTTTTATGAAAAAAATACATATTGGCGGACAGGCAGTAATTGAAGGAGTCATGATGCGCGGAAAAAATTTTTATTCTATAGTTGTCAGAAAATCAGACGGACAACTTGTTATTCATAAAGATAAACTAAAAAGCCTGCCCGGCAGATTTCCTTTTTTAAAATTACCAATACTAAGAGGGTGTGCTGCTTTAATTGAAAATTTAATTCTGGGAATAAAAGCTCTCTCATTTTCAGCTAATCAATTTTTAACCGATGAAGCCGGAGGATCTAAAGATTCATCAAAAGAGCTTTCTTCAGTTGAAATTTTTTTAACTATTTTGTTTTCCCTGGGAATTGGATTTATTCTTTTCTTTCTTTTTCCTCTTTTATTAACTAACTTAATTAAAAATAATTTTGATATTTTTAGATACACTGTTATTTTTAATTTTATTGATGGATTTTTTAGAGTAATTATATTTATTTTATATATTTATATTATATCAGGGCTAAAAGACATTCAGCGTGTTTTTCAATATCATGGAGCGGAACATAAAGCTGTTTTTAATTTTGAATCCGATAGCAATCTATCGGTTGAACATGCTATGAAGTTTTCTCCTTTACATCCGAGATGCGGTACAAGCTTTTTACTTTTAGTTATGGTAATAAGTATTTTGATTTTTAGTTTTATACCTCGTGAAATTTCTTTGATGTATAAAGCTTTATGGAGATTATGTATGGCTCCACTGATTGTTGGTGTATCATATGAAATTATCAAGCTGGGAGGAGAAAATTTGTCTAATCCTTTTATTAAAATATTAATGAAACCGGGTTTATACTTGCAAAAGCTTACAACTCGTGAACCAACTGAAGATCAAATTATTGTAGCTATAACAGCCTTAAAAGAAGTAATCTCATTGGAAAATCCCTGAAAAATGAATTTTTTAGAAAAGCATTTAAAATCTTCAAAAAAAATACAGGATTTACTTGAAAAAATTAAACTCGGGAAACATGAATTTTATCTGACAGGTGTAAAAGGCTCCCTGGGTTCTTTATTAGTAAGTATACTTGTAAATAATACCCTGTTACCACATATCATCGTAACTTCCGATAATGCGGAATTAGAAAATTTTGCTGAGGATTTTAAGCATTATTCTAATAAAAAAAATATTCTGGAATTCCCGGGCCCTGAAATTTTCATAAAAGATAATTACTCGTTTGATGATGAATCCCGTATGAAACGTTATCAGACTTTATGTTCATTATATCAGGATAATAATCAAATTATTATCACAACTGTTGAATCTTTGAAACTGCCTGTCCCTGATATTGAAGAGCTTATACATCTCAATATTTTTTTGCGCACAGGCATGAATTTTCCACTAAATAAATTAATTGATTTATTTTCCCGTGCCGGGTATGAAAGAAGCAGTATAGTTGAACATAAAGGCACGTTTTCTGTCCGGGGCGGTATTGTTGATATATTCCCATTAGGTGCCGAATATCCTTTGCGTATTGAGCTCTTTAATGATGAAATATATTCATTACGTTTATTTAATCTGGAAACACAGCGTTCCTATGAAAAAATTAATGAAATTGAAATTTATCCTTTTTCTGAACCTCCCGGTAAAAAACATTTAACAGACTACTTTCCGTCAAAAAGCTGTACCTTATTTCATTTTTTAAAAGATAATCCGGATAAAGAGATTTCACAGAATGAAGATAATAATTTTAAAGTAAAACCATCTGAATTTTTAAAGGATTACATTAATCCAGGAATTTACATTGAAATAAAAACATCCTCGATCGGAGATGAGAAAATAGAGAATAATTTTTTCCCTTTATCTTCAAAATTTATTAGTTCATATAAAGCTAATATTGATAATTTTATAACGGATTTAAAAGAATATCAAAAAAATAATTTTATTATTTTTATTTTTTGTGATAACAAAGGTCAGCAGGATCGCATGATAGATATTCTGGAAGAAAGAAATATAAATTTATCTCATATCTCAATACAGGTAGGTAAAATCTCTGCCGGTTTTGAACTCCCGGAAATTCTGCTGGCAGTAATTAAAGATGATGAGATTTTCGGAAGATATGAAATAAAAAGAAAATATCCCAAATTTTCCAAAAAAGGCGGCGCAGCCATAGGCTCATTTTTGGAATTGCGTGAAATGGATTATGTTGTACATATTTATCATGGTATAGGTAGATATTTCGGAATTGAACGTTTAAAGATTGAAGAAAAAGAGCAGGATTTTATAAAAATTAAATATGCGGGCAATGATAAAATTTATGTTCCGATAAATCAACTTAATCTTGTTCAAAAATATATAGGAGACCCTGAAGCGGGAATTTGAAGATTCATTTATTTATGAGGAAACTCCGGATCAATTAAATGCGGTAAAAGAAATCAAAGAAGATATGGAAAAACCAAAACCTATGGATAGATTGATATGCGGGGATGTAGGTTATGTAAAAACAGAAGTAGCTATAAGAGCATGTTTTAAAGCAATTATGGAAGGGTATCAGGTGATATTATTAGTCCCTACCACAATTCTGGCTCAACAGCATTTTAAAACTTTTTCTGATAGAATGGCAGACTATCCGATTACTGTAGAAATGTTAAGCAGATTTAGAAATATTAGGGAGCAGAAAAAGATAATAAAAGATTTAACTGAAGGAAACATCGATTTGATTATCGGCACTCACAGATTAATACAGGATGATATTAAAATTAAAAATCCGGGGCTTTTAATTATAGATGAGGAACACAGATTTGGAGTAAAGCAAAAAGAAAAAATCAAAAAACTCCGTAAGCTTATTGATGTCCTTTCATTGACAGCTACACCTATCCCGAGAACCTTGCAAATGTCTCTTATTGAAGTAAGAGATATGAGTGTAATATCCACTCCGCCTCCCGGCAGAGTTCCGATTAAGACTTATGTTCTGGAATTCAATAAAGATATTATAAAAAATGCCATTATTAATGAAACTAAACGCAAAGGCCAGATCTTTTATGTGCATAACGCAGTTGAAACAATTGAATCAGCTGCTTTGTTTATTCAGGAATTGGTCCCGAATGTTTCTGTCACTTTTGCTCATGGACAGATGAAGGAAAAAGATCTTGAAAAAACCATGCTGGATTTTTTAAATAATAAATATTCTGTGCTTGTTTGTACAACTATCATTGAATCCGGACTTGACATCCCCAATGTTAATACAATAATTATTGAACAGGCTGACCATTTTGGACTGGCGCAGCTTTATCAATTAAAGGGAAGAGTGGGGCGATGCGATAGGATGGCTTACGCTTATTTATTTTATGATAATGAGGATAAGCTGACTAATACTGCGCGTAAGCGTCTTGAGGCTATAGCGGAAATAACAGAGCTTGGTTCCGGATTTAAAATTGCGATGCGTGACCTTGAAATTCGCGGCGCAGGAAATATTCTGGGGACTGCTCAGCACGGGCATATAAATGCAGTAGGATATGATCTGTATTGCGAACTGCTAAAAGAATGTATCGAAGAATTAAAAGGGAAAAAACATGAAGAAAAAATTTCCTCTGAAATAAATTTATATATAAGTAATTTTTTACCGGATGACTACATCCCTGATTCAAGACAAAAAATTTCAATTTACAAAAGACTGGCGGCTATTCAGGAAAAAGAGGAAGTAGAGGATATTGAAAAGGAATTAAATGACCGCTATGGAAATATTCCAGGACCTGTAAATAATTTATTAAATATTATTTATATAAAAATATTATCATCCAAAGCTTTTATAATAAGTATAAAGGAAATTAAAAACAAGCAAATAATTATCAAATTCAATTCCAGAAATAAACTGAATCATATTAAAATTGCTGCACTTTATAAGCAGTATCCGGATATGGTGAATTTTTTCGCGGGTTCTTCTCCTGAACTTAAAATTGATATTAATAAAATAACATCAGAATCAGGGATATTGGGACTATTAAAAAACATGTTGCATATTATAATATAATATGATAAATTCAGAAATATTTTTGAATATGAAGAACCCTGCGGCAGAGACCGCAGGGTATCTTCTGTCTCTGATAGGAATTCTTTATTATTTATTTTTGTGCCAATTCATCCCTGCCTTAGAAAGGCAGGGTATTAATGGCACATCCAGATAAATAAATAATGAAAAAGGAGGGTAACTTAAAATAAAAAACAGAAATAATAATTTTATCTTTGGACATAAACTATGATAAATAAAAAATAAATGAAAGGATTTAAGATGAAGAATAAATTAAAAGCAAGTCTGGTATTGTTTTTTTCGATTTTTTTACTTATGTCATGCAAAACTTCAGAAAAAAAAGATGATAATTCTGCAGCGAATGCAAATATTGCCGAGGGAGATATTGTTGCAAAAGTCGGGAATACTATAATTTCAAAAGATGATTTTGAACGTAAATTTTTGAGTGTTCCTCCGCAATTTAAAATGTTTTTTAACGGCGAAGATGGAAAGAAAAGATTTCTGGAACAAATAATAAAAGAAAAAATGTTCATTGAGCAGGCTGTTCGCCTGGGTGTGGATAAAAAAAAGGAAATACAACAAAATTTATCGGATATGAAAGATAATTTAATTGCTAATGAACTTTATAATTCAAAAATGAAGGAATTTGAAAATACCAGTAATATATCAGACCAGGATGTCGAAAATGAAATTAAAAGCAATAAAATAGCACGTGCAAGCCATATTTTAATTAAAGATGAAACTAAAGCAAAAAATGTTTTTAAAAGAGTTAAAAAGGGTGAAGATATAACAAAATTATCAAAAGAATTCTCCAAATCTGGTTAAGACAAAATTCGGATATCATATTATTAAAAGAACAGAACCGGATAAAAATGATGTGAAAAATATTATTGCTAATAAAAATAAAAGAGAGTTGTTTGAAAAATGGATGGAAGGACTTAAAAAAGAAATAACTGTAACTATAAATGAAGAAGTATTGAAAAAAATATCAGTGAGCCCTTCCGTTCCCGGAATGCCAGGTATGCCTGGAATGCCTCCCGGACATGGTAATGTTGCTGTTCCTGCAGGTGAGTAATAGTTAAATATTATTTATACAAATAAGAGGGTTTAAGAAATATGGATATGAAATCTTAAACCCTTTTTTTTATTAAGCATCTCGGTGATTATTTCATCAGCTTTCAGCTATCAGTCCTTAGCTATATTAATGGCACTTTCGGATAAAAAAATCTTGCAATATCAAGATTATTTTGTTAATCTTATAATCATATATTGGAGATAATTATGTTAAAAGATTTATTGAAAATATCGGATTTTACTGAAGAAGATATTCTGGAAATATTTAATGATACTGATGTTTTAAAAAAACAATTAATGCAAGGTATGAAAATATTTCCGTTTCAGAATAAAACTCTGGGTATGATTTTTAAAAAGACATCTACCCGTACGCGCGTTTCTTTTGAGGTCGGAATGTATCAGCTTGGCGGACATGCGCTGTTTTTAGATGCAAATGCCGTTCAGCTCTCCCGCGGTGAGACGATTGATGATACAGCACGCGTACTATCACGATATTTAGATATTATAATGATAAGAACTTTTGAACATTCTGAAGCAGAAGAATTTGCTAATTCTTCTGCCGTACCTGTAATTAATGGATTGACCAATCTCCATCATCCCTGCCAGGCTATGGCTGATTATTATACGATTTATAAATTTAAAAATAAACTTAAAGGA
>JACQWU010000212.1:0-3345 GCA_016209155.1 Candidatus Desantisiibacteriota bacterium
AAATCTACAATTAAAACAACTATTAAATCAAAATATTTTATAAGAACTGTCAGTAATGAATTTGATCCATATACAATAAGAGAATTGGTTAGAAATGTACTTGATACCGAAGAGTTATTTTCTGAGGAATTTATTGAATTAAACGCACGGCAGTTCATTTCAGAAAAAAAAGAGCAGACATATTCGCTCATTTTAGTATATCGCGGAGAAAAGGGTTTTCAGGCAAAAGGGAAGGAACCTTTGATATTGCTTGTTGACGGTGAAAGATTTGCGCCTGAAAAAGTTTTCCCTGAAAGAAATTTTACAAAACAAAAAGAATTCAGAGACCGTGTTCAGGAAGAAGAGACCTTCCGAATTAATACTGAAATATTAAAAAAGATCGCTTATGCTAAAGAAGTAAAAGTGAAAATTACAAGTGACAAAAGAAGTATTGTTGCGAAATTTTCAGATGCAAATATACTTGGATATCGCGAATTTTATGAAAAATTTATAAAATAATTTATGATTATATTTTTCAGAAAATTTCCAAATAATATGTTTAGTGTTCCGGTGTTACTCTATTCACTTGAATCTATTATCCCCGACATTCAATTCCGGTATTTTTCCGGTATAGATGAATTAGCAGAATCTGTTTTATCAAATAATCAAACATTTTTTATCTGTTATTCATTTATGACAACAGAAGCTGAAAAAGTCTATTATGAAGTTAATGAAATAAGAAAAAAACTAATACATAAAAAATATTTTATTTTAGGCGGGGGATCTCATTTAAACGGAGACAGTACAAATTATTTCGGATTTGATTATATTTTTACAGGTTACTGTGAGGAAAGTTTTCCATATTTTTTAGATGATCTTTTGAATAATTCTTCGGAATATTTAAATAAAAAATATTTACTGGAATACAAAACTGTTTTTTCTGTATGTCAGCCGGACTTAAATAATTCATTCCCGATTACAAAATTCATAAATATATTTCCACCGCTTGAGATTATGCGCGGATGCAGATGGAAATGTGATTTTTGCCAGACCGGAGCATTAAATAAGAATAATATTCAAATGAGAAGTTTGGAATCGGTTGAAAAATATTTACTTTATTTAAGGAAAAGTAATTTTAAACGCATAAATTTTATTTCCCCAAACGCTTTTGAATATAATATTTCAGATAATTCTTCATTTAATTCAATAGAATCCCTGCTGCTGCTTTGCTCAAAACTTGGTTTTATTTATATAGAATACGGAATCTTTCCATCCGAGGTGCGTCCGGAATCAATAACCGATGATAGTGTCCTGATGATAAAAAAATATTGCAAAAATAAAAAAATAACAATTGGAGCTCAAAGCGGAAATAATAAGATGCTGAAATTAATTAACAGGACACATACTACTCAGGATATTTTAAACGCCGCAGAAATAATATATAAAAACAATTTAATCCCAAAGATTGATTTTATTTTAGGTTTTCCTGATGAAACAAATGAAGACAGAAAAGATTTGTTTGATCTAATAGTGGTACTTGCCGGAAAATTTAAAGCACAAATACATATGCATTATTTTATTCCACTTTCCGGTACATCTTTTTATTATAAAAACCCAACTCCGATAGATAATGATACACATAAAAAACTTATAAAAATGACAGGAGATGGAATAATCTCAGACTGGTGGAAAAATGGAATTAAATTATCAAGGCAGACAGTTAAATTCAGAGATTTTTTACGGAATATATAAGATTATAATATATATATCAATATTGATAATCTTTTTAAATATATGGTTTATCTCATTCAGTAAGGGGCAATTCTTTTTTAATTTCAGGTTCATTTAAAATTTCATTGTATAGTTTTAAAGCTTTTTTAAAATTCATTATCGCATTTGATTTATCATTTAAATTAAGGTGTATATATGCCAGATTTGAGACAGTTTGAGCTTTATAAAATTTATCTGTAATACTGGCTTTTTTCAGTTTTTCAAATAAGTCAAATGCTTTCTCTGATTCTTTACGTGCTGTATCAAATATTTCATTATGCATAAAGATAGATCCTATCCCAAAATGTCCGTATACTGCATTTTCATTTGATTGTTCAGCTATATTTCTGAAAATCAATAAGGCATCATCAGTTAAACCCAGTTCAAGACATAAAAAACCATATCTGAGTATCAATTTATTATTGTCAGGATCAAGTTCAAGAGATTTACGGTAATTTTCCAGTGCTTTGTCATTATTTTGTTTTTCAGCATATATTTGTCCCAGAAGCGCATAAGGTTCAGGATATTTAGGGTCTGTTTGTATGGCATTGTTTAAATAATCTATTGCTTTATCCATATTCCCTTGTGCAAGTACAGCAACTGCCAGCTTATAATTTCTGCTTGCATTAAGATTCGGTTCATATTTTTTTGCCGCAATAGGCTCTTCCGGAATTCCTATGTTTTTACTTATATCTTTATCTGCTCCAAATTCCGGAAAACCTGCAAGAATATACTGAGCCACTCCATCTTTATTAAGAATCATTATGCTCGGAAGGCTGATTACACCTAAACTGCTAAATATTTTTAAATCATTATCCAAAAGAACAGGAATCGAAATATTATTTTTACTCGAAATATCTTTTATATCTTCAATTTCCTGCGTGCTGACATTTTTGGGTTCTGTAGGACAATATATTGAAATTATTTTTAGTCCGAACAGGGGGCCGTAAGTATCTTCCATTTTTTGCATATATTTAAGCGCTGATATATTTTTTGGATTATTAGACTTCCAGAATATAACACCCAGTATATTTTTATTTTTGTAATCTTCAATACTTATCTGGATATTTTCAGTTGTTTTTAAACTAATGGGTTTAGCTGTGTCACCTTCTTTAAGGCGTTTAAATGCTTGAGCCATAGTTTTTACAGGGAAAATTGAAAAATTTAATAGACATAAAACACTAATTAAATTATATAAAAAAATAATTTTAATAATTGATAAATGTTTTTCCCATCTCATTTATTTCCCTCCCTATATATAGCAGGGCTGTCAAAAAGTCCTAAAAATGCAGAACCCAAAAAATGTTGAAGAACATAAAATATAAAAAAATCTGGATTTTTGAATAACCCCATTCAGATAAATATAATAATTCACTTATAGTAAAATTGTCAACAAAAAAAGAATATTTATAAATATAAAAAATCTTGACTCTTATTCTATAATTATGTTAGTATTTACTGGTATGATTATATGGAGGATTTAGTTTGAAAATTGTTGGAAATAACCTGTATCAGCAGAATAATTATAAATTAATAATACGTATAGTTTTTTTTATTAATATTTTATTAACCGGTTTTCTATCTTTAAAAATTTAT
>JACQWU010000212.1:3358-16787 GCA_016209155.1 Candidatus Desantisiibacteriota bacterium
TTATGCAGATAATTTTCCTATTCGTAGAACAAAAAAAGTATTAAATATTACAAGCCCGACATATCCAATTACCTCTATTGTAAGTGATATAGCTGTTGATCAAAACACGAATGTGCTTTATGTCTCTAATTATAAATTCAATAAAATCCAGGCCTATGATACCGCCGGAGGATTATTATTTGAATTTGGAGGAGAGGATGAAGACTCTACTTTAAAATATATTATGGGTTTATGGGTGGATTCCTCAGGAAAAATATTTGTAGTATCTCAAGGTAATAACAAAGTATGTGTTTTTAATCCACAGGGCAATTTGTTATTAAAATTTCCGACTGAACATAATGCATATGATGTGATAACTAATTCCTTTGGTGATATATTGATAAGTATTAATGATACAGGCAAAAGTCGAATTCTGATATATGATAATGAAGGTAAATATAAATTTGCAATCAGAAAAGTAACAACCGGTGACGGGAAAAAATTTGATTTAGGCAGTCCTACATGGCTTGGCATAACAACTGATGATAATCTGTTTGTTGTAGATAAAATACCTTGTAAAGTTTATATATTTGACGCAAAAGGAAGGCTTACAAAGTCTTTTGGCGGAAGAGGCGATACAGCCGGAAGTTTTTTTTCAATGGGCGGTATTTCTGTGGATAATAAAAATAGGGTTTATGTTGCAGACTATACCCGCGGGATTGTACAAATTTTTACTAAAGATGGTGAATTTATTGCCGCTGTATCAGATGAAAAAGGGAATAGAACAGCTTTAAGCATGACAAAAGGTATTGCCTTAGACTCAAACAATAGATTATATTGTCTTGAACCGGTTGATGCCAGAATATCAGTATTTTCATTCTTAGATAAATAGTGAAAAGTATTGATAAATATTTTTGATACCTGGAATCGTTTAAATTTGTATATAAATTATAAGGATGCTGCTGTATTTATAATCTGTTTGAATTGTGCAGGGAGGAGAATGTAATATGGTAAAAAGGGAGTTACATAAAAAAACAAACAGGATTTTAATAATAGTAATAATAATCGGCGGTTTTTTTATTGGAATAAACTATTTAAAAGCAACAATAATAAATTCCGGACATGATGTTATATCTGTAATGCGTGAAAGAGGCGGTGAACCGGAAGAAAATCAGGGAGTATGTTCTTTTTGTCACATACCGCATTTTGCTCAAGGCGCGAGATTATGGCCGGTTGTGCTTACCGACCTTGTAATAACAAAGGTGGGACAAGTTGGCGCAATGTGCAGCACCTGTCATACTACACCGCCAACCTCCACAGCTCCCGTAATGGATGAAATAATAACGGATGCAGGGAATAGAACTCATCCCCTTTTAGATACTTATACAGTTCCTGATACAAATAAAAAATATTCAGGATGGCCATATACTGATGGACAATTGATGGAGTGCAGTTCCTGTCATAATCCGCATGAACAGCATGAACCCTTTACTGCTTTATTTTCCAGAGCAAATTCAGTGGCGAGATTAGGAAATTTTACCACTGTCCCCATGTATGAAACCGGAAGACCTTTAAACCCCGAACCGCGCAGAATAGTAAATTTAGATACAATGTATGTAAAACCAAATTTACCAGCATTATTTTGCAGTTATTGTCATCAGTACCGGGCATATGATAGTTCAGGCCGAAAAACGCATATTCTATTTAAACATGGCAATTTTAGACGAAAAACAGGAAATGGAGTATATTTTGAGACTACTCCCCGCCGTATTTTTAATGAATATGAAACTACAGCCGTATTTGTGTATGATAGTATGAGTCCTAATCCGGGTGGAGGACACTTATCGTATTTTGAAACAGGTACGATTATATGTAATACATGTCACAAACCTCATGGAGCCGCACCCGGCGGGAAATTGTTAGTATATGATAATAGACATAAAACATCATATAATACTCCATATGATTCTATGAGTGCTTTATGTGAAGCCTGTCATGATACAAATCCAAATCCAACATTACATACCAATCCATCATTACATGATTCGACAGATATTTATTATTCACATCCGTTTGACAGCGCAACTTTAGATCTTGTAGATTCAAGAGGGAAAACTATTTATAATAATATTCCAACCAAACCGTTATATAATGAAAACTGGCCGACTATTGATACAACCAGTCGCAGAGGCATTGTCTGTATGACATGTCATAAGCCGCATCTGGCTCAGACAGATACTGAAATTCTGAGAGAAAGTAAGAAAGGTGACAACAGAATTTGTGATGATTGCCATTCTTCATATCCTAAATCACCATCCGGTGTAACATTTCCGGGTCCAGGACCTGCCGCAGACACTACAAATCCGCTTGCTTATCAGGGTTATGGTACAGAATCGCATCCTATTCATATAACATTGAATACTTCTGATTATGACTCAATAATATGGCCTAATAATGATTGGTTAAGATTATTTGATACATCCAGAGGGAAAGTATATAATAGTACTCGAGCGTTAAGGAGAACAGGGCTAATGTCCTGTGAAACATGTCATAATGTTCATAGAGCATATAGTAAACCCATTCTTGAATATCCGGGATCTGACTATTCTGAAATGTGTGTCGGATGCCATACGGATTTTAAAAAACTTACCAGAGGGAAAATCTGGGTAGAAGGAAAATATTTAGATAAAACAATAGGAGGTGTAAATTATACTGATCCATTTAATAGTACAAGAAATAACTATATTATAGCTGAAGGTACAGGCGGATATTATACTAATAATTATATTGGTGCTATAGCAGGTAATGATACAACATTTTCAGCTAATCCTTCAAGATATATAAGTGAATATACCGAGATAGCTTCTTCCCGTCTTGGTACGCATCCATCCGGAATGAAAGTAGATGATTTATTAAATGATTCAACACGATGCAGTCCGGCAGGATCGGCTGACTATGCGTTTAGAGGTATATTCCCGGGATCTAATCAGAAAGCAAGCTGGGGAACAAAATCAAACGGTACCAGAGACACTACAATTATTTGCCAGTCATGTCATACCCCGCATGGTGCAGCATCCGGTCTCGTAGAACAAAATAGAGGGGCTATGAATACAGACCCTACGCCAAATAGCGCGCTGCTTCTTGATCATAATGATTCTTCAAGTTTGTGCGTAGCCTGTCATAAAGGAAAAATAAAAACTGGTACGACTGAAGTAATGCCGATTGTTGCACATCCAATGAATATGGTTATTTGCAGCGGTATTGATTATTATGATACATTCTGGTATGTGAGAAACATAGAAAAACAAATTCCTTTAAATGTATTTAAACCGCGTGAAGGAGACAGTGAACCGCTTAAATGTTATTGTTTGAGAGATGGATTGTCAATGCCTGCTAATTTCCCTGGAAACAGGCTTGTATGTGATAGTTGTCATGCTCCGCATGCTGCGGAAACCTCATCAGGAAGCAGAATACTTGATTCTAAATATGTAATAGATTCAAGTAATTTTGATTCTACCTATAATTTGGATTTAAATACTAAATTTGGAGGGAAGCGTTATTATAAAGATAAATATGATCCATCCAGGTTTTGTCATCAGTGTCATTCCGTATCTAAAAGCGAATGGAATTATTGTACAACGATACCAAGCAGATAATTTAAGATGATTGCTTAAGACTTTTGCTTTCCAGTGCTATTTTAAATACATCATCAATATTTTCTACAAAGAAATATTCAATCTGATTACGAATTTTTACGGGAATTTCTTCTATATCATTTTTATTTTTTTCCGGTAAAATAACTTTTTTAATTCCGGCACGAATTGCAGCCAGAACTTTTTCCTTTATTCCTCCGACAGGCAGTACCTTACCTCTCAATGTAATTTCTCCTGTCATGGCAATATCAGAACGGATAGGACGATTAGTCAGTAAAGACAGGAGAGATACAGCTAAAGTAATTCCTGCTGAAGGACCGTCTTTTGGAATTGCTCCGGCCGGGACATGAATATGAATATCCATATTCCCGAAAAAATTTTCTTTGATATTATATTTTTTGGCTCTTCCTCTTATAAGACTTAAAGCGGTTTGAGCAGATTCCTTCATTACGTCACCAAGCTGTCCGGTCAGAGTTAATGATTTATTGCCATACATAGAAGTAGATTCAATAAAAAGAATATCTCCGCCATAAGGTGTCCATGCCATACCTGTAGCCACACCGGGTTCATTTGTACGTTCTGCGATTTCAGAGAAAAATTTAGGATTACCCAGATATTCATGGACTTTTTCTTTGCTTATTACATATTTTTTTTGCTTCCCGGTTATAAGTACTTTTGTAACTTTGCGGCACAGTGTTGCAATTTCTCTTTCAAGATTTCTCAGCCCGGCTTCTTTTGTATAATGCTCAATAATTTCCTGAAGAGTATCCGTAGGTATTTCAATATCACTATTTGTTATTCCATGTTCCTTTAGCTGTCTGTCAATAATATGTTTTTTAGCTATTTGTATCTTTTCTTCAAGAATATATCCCGGAAGACGCAGAACTTCCATTCTGTCCTGCAAAGCAGGAGGGATAGTATCAAGTATATTTGCGGTTGTAATAAACATTACCTGTGAAAGGTTAAAAGGTAAAGCCAGGTAATGATCTGTAAACGCAGAATTCTGTTCAGGGTCAAGAACTTCCAGGAGTGCGGAAGCAGGATCTCCGCGAAAATCAGCTCCTATTTTATCAATTTCATCAATCATGAATACAGGATTGATTGAATTTGCTTTTTGTATTCCCTGTATAATCTTCCCCGGTAGAGCACCCACATAAGTGCGTCTGTGACCTCTTATTTCAGCTTCATCCTTAACTCCACCAAGTGAAATACGTACAAATTTTCTGCCCAATGCCCGTGCTATGGATCTTCCAAGTGAAGTTTTTCCTACACCGGGAGGTCCTGCAAAACAAAGAATAGGCCCTTTCATATCATTCTTTTTTTTACGTACAGCCAGATATTCTAAAATTCGTTCTTTTATTTTTTCAAGATCATAATGGTCTTCATCAAGGATTTTAGATGCCTGGGTTATATCAAGATTATCCTCAGTCTGTTTAGCCCAGGGCAGACTGCACAACCAGTCAAGGTAGGTGCGGGAAACAGTATATTCTGCGGCACCTATCGGCATTTTCATTAGACGTTCAAGTTCTTTATGCGCCTCTTTTTCAATTTCAACGGGCATTTTTGATTCAACTATTTTATTTGCTATTTCTTTAGCTTCAATTTTGCGTTCATCATCTTCATCCCCAAGCTCTTTTTGTATGGCTTTCATTTGTTCGCGTAATAAAAAATTTTTCTGGTTTTTATCCATTTCCTGCTGGACCTGTTTTTGTATTTTAGATCCCAGTTCCAGCACCTCAATTTCCTTATTTAGCAGGACCATAACTTTTTCGAGACGGAGTTTAACCGGTAAAGTTTCCAGAATATCCTGTTTTTCAGATACACTTAAATTCAGGTTTGCAGCAACAAGGTCTGATAAGAGACTGGGACTATTAATATTCATTACAACAATTTGTAATTCATCCGGCAGATAGGGCTGCATACTGATAACTTTTTGAAATTGTGAAGATACACTGCGGGTAAGAGCATCAAATTCCATACCTTTTTCTATACTATCATCCAGAGGTTCAACATTAGCTATAAGATAGGGATCTTCCTGAATGTACTCATTAATTTTAATTCTGCGAATTCCATGCACTATAATACGGATAGTATTATCAGGAAGGCGCAGCATCCTGAAAATTTTAGCGGCCACACCGTACTGATATAGATCTTTAGGTTCAGGTTCTTCAATATTACTGTTTATTTGTGCAACTATTCCGAATATTTTTTCTTTTACAATTATTTCATCAATTAATTTGGTTGATTTTCCTTCGGTGATTAAAATAGGGATACTGATAAAAGGGAAAAGAACTGTCCCTTTTATAGTTAAAACCGGGATACTGCCCGGAATTTTAGTTTTTTCAAGCTCACTTTTATCCCAGGGATTAGTTGAAGTTACACTCATATTTATTTTCCTATTTCATTAGTTCAATTTCAATGAATCCATCATTATATTCAGCAGATATATCTTTTATTTCAAAATTTTCCGGAATAGTTATCATTTTTTCGAAATAACCGTAATTGATTTCCATGCGTTTATAATTAATTTTTTTATCTTTAGAATTGTCAAAGCGTTCACCTGTAATTATAAGAGTATGTCCAATTAATTTAATTTCCAGATTGTCAAGTTTTACACCGGCTATTTCCATCTTAATAATTATTTTTCCTGAAGTTTCATATACATCAGTAGGCGGCCGCCAGATATTTTCTGTTATCATCGCCAGAGGACTATTGAACACAGAAAATTGTTTTGAAATCCGTTCCAGTTCCTTAGTGATTATATCAAGGTCTTTCAAAATTTTAATTTTTATCAAATACCCCATAAATTACTATTTCCTGTTTTAGATAATAAATGTAAATTTAAATAATCTACAAACATTTAAAGGACGGTTTAACTGCTGTTGCAACGCTCTTGCCGGTAGTGCGACGATGCAATGAAATTTTCTTATTTTTTAATTTTTAACATATTAATTCTAAAAAAGCAAGTTAATCTTTGGGAATTTTTTATTTACTCCCTTGCAATTTAATGAAGAACCTCGTAGCAAGCTGCGAGGTATCTTCTGTCTCTCTTCGGAATTCTTTATTATTTATTTTAGTGCCAATTCATCCCTGCCTTAAAAGGCAGGGGATTAATGGCACTTCCAGATAAATTGAAGCATTTTTGTTGTTTTTATAAGTTTTTCACCTTCTTCTTCAGAAATAAAAACTGTTTTATTCCCGGGAGTAATTTTATCCAGGATTGTAGTCTGTTTTACATAATATTTACTGCCTGCGGCCGCATCCAATTCAAGTTCTGTCGTATTTCCCGAAGTGGTTTTCATTATGTGTTTTCCGGGAGAAGTATAAAAATAAAAATATGTTTTACCTTTAGTAAGTCCAATAGGTTTATCATCAAGATATACCTTAAATGGCACCATAAACCCCACAAAAGACGGACGCAGAACATATATCAATGCTTTATCTTTTAATATTTGCGGATGAACAGGATTTTCATTTATAATATAATCAAATTGCCTTGAGCATCCAATTAATGACAAAATAATAAAAGAAAATAATATATATCTTATTATCTTACTCATTTTAATTCCTTTTGTTATCTAACTAAATTATAGCAGTATAATAATAATATTTCCAATAATTTAATTAATTATTGACAATTAAAAATTTAATGACAAAATATAATCGGATATATAGAAAATTTGAAGGACAATATAAAATAACATGAACGAAAATATTTTTAATGTTAAAAGGTCTTTATTAATTATTTTAATTTTTTTTATAAATCTGACAGCAATTAGTATACTTTCCCCGTCAGAGGAGTTAACCTATACATCATTAAAAATAATTAATGTTTTTCATATACTTTATCTCTTAATATTTTTTCACCTCGTTATATTTAAATGGAAAGGAACATGGAAAGATCTTGGATTTTATACTGAAAATCTGCGTCATGATATAAAATGCGTTTTTTATTTTATTTTCGGGTTCGGCGGTATTATTCTTTTTATTATGGCGATAAGTTTTATTTTTTTTAAAATAAATATCCTGCCTGAGCTCGTAGATTATAATTTACCTATAAAGGATTATAAATACATGATTTTATATTTTTTTACAACCATATTTTCCGCTGTATTAGTTGAGGAGCTTGTTTTCAGGCACATTATATATAGAAGTTTAAGAAACAAACTCAATGTTTTTTTATCCATTTTAATAACTTCATTTATTTTTGCATCTTTACACCTTGTCAGCGGGCTTAACCTGATTATCCCAATGACAGGCGGTATCCTATTCGCGATTTTATACGAAATGACAGGTAACCTCATAGCCCCTGTTATAATGCATGCCGCCGGAAATCTTGCCCTTACGCTTATTAGCGTGTTTTACAGAATAAATACATTATGAAAATTTTGCAATATAATTTCCAATGCAAATAATAAAACTAATTGACAATTTATTTAAGCATTAGTATTATTTATAGAAATGTTTTTGAATCTATCATCCTGCAGGGAACGGTTTGAAACCGTTCCCTGCAATATAATTATATTTTTAGGAGCTAATTTATGCCCAGGCGACAGGATTTAAAGAAAATACTTATAATAGGCTCAGGCCCTATTGTTATCGGACAGGCGTGTGAATTTGATTATTCTGGGACACAGGCATGTAAAGCTTTAAAAGAAGAAGGATATGAAATAATTCTTATCAATAGTAATCCGGCAACAATAATGACGGATCCTGAAATGGCAAACCGGACATATATTGAACCAATCACAAAAGATATCATAGAAAAAATTATCGAACGTGAACGACCTGATGCAATACTACCGACTATCGGCGGGCAGACAGCTTTGAATGTCACAGTTGAACTTGCTGATGCGGGTGTACTGGAAAAATATAATGTGGAAATGATAGGCGCAAAAATCGGAGCAATAAAAAAAGCTGAAGACCGTAAACTATTCAAAAAAGCAATGGAAAATATCGGAGTAGATTTACCGGAAAGCGATTTTGCTTATAATATAGAAGATGCTTATTCGATAGTAAAAAAAATAGGTTATCCGGCTATTATACGTCCGTCTTTTACTCTTGGTGGAACAGGCGGAGGAATAGCATATAATATTCACGAGCTTGAAGAAATTGTTTCACGGGGAATCGAGTATTCACCGATTGGGGAAGTCCTTGTTGAAGAATCCGTTATAGGCTGGAAAGAATTTGAACTTGAAGTAATGAGAGACCTTAACGATAATGTTGTAATAATTTGTTCAATCGAGAATTTTGATCCTATGGGTGTTCATACGGGTGACAGCATTACAGTGGCTCCAGCTCAGACTCTTACCGATAAAGAATATCAAATAATGAGAGATGCGGCAATAAAAATTATACGCGAAATAGGAGTTGATACCGGAGGATCAAACATACAATTTGCCTTAAATCCACGTGATGGACGCATGGTGATAATAGAGATGAATCCGCGCGTATCACGAAGTTCCGCTCTTGCTTCAAAAGCCACAGGATTTCCAATCGCCAAAATTGCCGCAAAACTTGCTGTCGGATATACACTTAATGAGATACCAAATGATATTACAAGAGAGACCCTCGCTTCATTTGAGCCTACAATTGATTATTGTGTTGTAAAAATTCCGCGCTGGGCATTTGAAAAATTTCCTGAAGCGGATGATATACTCGGAACACAAATGAAATCTGTGGGCGAAACCATGGCAATCGGCAGAACCTTTAAAGAAGCGCTGCAAAAAGGATTACGCTCCCTGGAAATAGGGAGACACGGTCTTGGCGCAGACGGTAAAGATAAAGTCACATCAAGTAATCTGCCGCCGATAGACAAAATAGAGCAAAAATTAAAAGTTCCAAACTGGGAAAGAATTTTTTATATCCGGTATGCCATGAAATATTATAATATGAAAATAGAAGAAATATATAAACTTACCTGGATTGATCCATGGTTTTTATATAATATTATGGAAATTATTGAAGTTGAAAATCTTCTGGAGAAGTCCTCTGCTAAAACTATATCGGAAGACCTTTTAAGAAAAGCCAAAGAATATGGTTTCTCTGATAATCAACTTGCATATTTACTTCGTACACAATCTAAAGAAATTAATTTTTTAAGAGTCTCACATAACATTAAACCTGTTTTTAAAACCGTTGACACATGTGCCGCGGAATTTGAAGCATATACTCCGTATTATTATTCCACTTATGATAAAGAAAATGAAGCATTTAAAAGTGATAAGAAAAAAATAATAATTTTAGGGAGCGGCCCAAACCGGATAGGGCAGGGGATAGAATTTGATTACTGTTGTGTTCATGCCTGTTTTGCTTTGGCAGAGGATGGATACGAAACCATAATGATAAACAGTAATCCTGAAACAGTAAGCACGGATTATGATACCTCAACACGTCTTTATTTCGAACCTCTGACTTTTGAAGATGTAATGAATATCATTGAACATGAAGAACCTGACGGAGTAATAGTCCAGTTTGGCGGCCAGACACCTTTGAAATTAGCTATTCCTCTTGAACGTGCAGGGGTTAATATTATTGGTACATCGCCGGACAGCATTGATCTTGCAGAAGACAGAGGAAGATTCAGCCAAATACTTGATGAATTAAAAATCCCTCAGCCTCCAAACGGTGTTGCATTTTCTTTTGACGAAGCAAGAAGCGAAGCGAAAAAGCTTGAGTACCCTATACTTGTAAGACCTTCTTATGTTTTAGGCGGCAGGGCAATGAAAATAGTTTATGATGAAGATGTATTAAAAGATTATATGCTTACAAAAGCGGAAATTTCACCTGAGCATCCTATTCTGATAGACAAATTTTTGGAAGAAGCGACAGAAGTTGATGTTGACGCAGTTTGTGACGGTACGGATGTTGTTATATGCGGGATAATGGAACATATTGAAGAGGCAGGAATTCATTCAGGTGACAGTGCCTGTGTAATGCCTCCTTTCAGTCTTGCTCCAGAAATAATTAAAACAATTCGTGAATATACCAATAAGCTTGCATATGCTATTAAAGTAAAAGGGCTGATGAACATCCAGTATGCAGTAAAAAAAGATATTGTTTATGTACTTGAAGTTAATCCCAGAGCATCACGAACAGTTCCGTTTGTAAGCAAAACAACCGGTATCCCGTGGGCAAAAATAGCCTCCAGAGTTATGTGCGGCAAAACATTAAAAGAAATGCGGATACCAAAAGAAGTGGAATTACCTTATATCTCCGTAAAAGAAGTTGTATTCCCGTTTATTAAATTTCCCGGGGTTGACACATTACTCGGTCCTGAGATGAAATCGACAGGTGAAGTAATGGGCATAGATTCTTCTTTTGGCAGAAGCTTTGCAAAATCTCAGATAAGCGCGGGACAGATTTTACCTAAAAAAGGAACGGTATTTATAAGTGTTAATGACAGAGATAAACATTCAATCATTTCTCTTGCAAAAAAACTAACCGGTCTGGGATTTGAAATAATAGCCACAAAAGGAACAGCGCAAGTGCTTAATGAACATGGCATAAAAGTTATTCCGGTATTAAAAGTAGTGGAAGGCAGACCCAACATTGTTGATAAAATAAAAAACGGAGAAGTTCATCTTATAATCAATACCCCTTTCGGGAAAAAATCTCATCACGATTCATATTCAATCCGCAGAAACGCGCTTATCCATTCCATTCCGATAATAACCACAATCTCAGGCGCATCAGCCGCTATAAGCGGAATAGAATCTCTGATAAATGAAAAAATTACCGTTAAATCAATACAGGAGTTTCATAAGGAAATAAAAATAATATTATAAGTTCAGGTGAATAGACTGAAGGTGGAAGGCTGTTAGTACAGATTTTTGTAAATTTTTTGTAGGGCAAGGCTTTAGCCTTGCTTATTATTGCTAACATACTTCAACCTTCAGCCTGAATATCTAAATAGAAAGGTAATCGCTTATGTATAATAATAAACCCATCGGTTTTGCAATAACCGGTGCAAGCGGTATAATTTACGGATTACGCACAATAGAAGAAATTTTAAAATCCGGATATGATATTTACCTTACAGTTTCAGACACCGGCAAAATTGTGCTTAAGCAGGAATTAAATATTGATATAACCGATAATCCTTCAACATTTTTTAAAAATTATTTTAAAAGCAATAATATTTCTTATTATTCACCCGATGATTTTTTTTCCCCACTTGCCAGCGGCTCATCACATATTGAAGCAATGCTTATTATCCCGTGCAGTATGAAGACAGTCGCCGCCATTGCATCCGGAAACACTCAAAATTTAATCGAACGCGCAAGCGATGTGTCTTTAAAAGAAGGCCGTAAACTGATTTTAGTCCCGCGTGAAACTCCTTTAAACCAAACCCATCTTGCCAATCTTCTAAAACTCGCTCAGATGGGTGTACATATAGTCCCTGCAATGCCCGGATTTTATAACCATCCACAGAAAATAGAAGATCTTGTAAATTTTATAGTTGCAAGAATTCTAAATCTCCTTAAAATTGAACATAATCTTGTTATCCCCTGGGGCAAATAACATTAAAAATCAGACCCTATATTTTTAATGAACAAGTCGGAATAATAGGTAGTAGCTGACTCCTGTCAGCGATAATTTTCAATCAATATAATCCGGTTGTCCCGTTAGGTGAATAATGAAAAGTATTTCATCAAGGATTAAAAATCACGAGAAAGTTATTTTTTAATATATTTGAAAAATTTTGAATCCCCAATAATTTTATTATTTTCTAAATCTAAAGCTATTGATGTCCCTGTACAAAAATCAGCATCTTTAGGAGTTAACGCAACCCGGTTATTAATGTTATTAATATAGCTATGTAGAGATTCATCTATATCTACAGGTAGAAATGCCCTCTTTGTTTGTTCTTCCCAAATTGAACCATCATAGAATCTTTTTGGAAAACTTATACCTTTTGTTGAGAACCAATTTATTAATTTCTCATGTGAGTCCTCTGTTAACGGGACATTAAAATGTTTATCAGGAGTTTCTATTACATATTTTACTTTTGGATCTATTCTCTTATTATTGTTGGAGTTTTCTTTGCTCTTATAATTGCAGGAAGTGAATAATATATCAATAAAAATTATGATAAGAATAAAATGCAGGTATTTCATTTAATCCCTCGTTTAAAAGGAACATATTATTTTGAAAATTTTTCAAATAATATCAAAAAAATCTGATTTTGTCAAAAAATAAAAGTCAAAAAAATAGAAAAATCTAAAAAGTATAAAAATTTTTTGACAACCATATTTCTTTATGATTAAATTTAATCAAACTATTCCTCGATCTTCTCCACTGGCAAGCAGTTTTGTATTATGGCTAACTGGTGGGAGAGCGATCATACAAATCTTGAAGCGGTAAAAAAAATGGTTTCCATGGTTATCCGGGTGTGGCATCCATGAATACAGATAAAGAAGCCTGGAACGAAATATTTAGATATAGCAATCGGAATAGGGGAAAAAATGATATAGGGTATCAGGCAGGAGAAAAGATTTGCATTAAATTAAATCTAACCACCTGCAATGCCAGGAAGAATCAAGTAAATCCTATAACCTATGAAAAAAATTCTAATCTGCTTAACAGGATCGATAATTCCCCGTATATAATATTGGCACTGCTAAGGCAGTTGGTAAATATAGCCGGGGTGGCGCAGAATGATATTACAATCGGAGATCCCACTGCATTGGTTCCAAATTATTATTGGAACATCTTATATCATGAATATGGTTTTTAAAAAGGGGCGGTTACACTGCCCCTTTTTTTTTGTTCAACAAATGAAAATGATTATCCAT
>JACQWU010000213.1 GCA_016209155.1 Candidatus Desantisiibacteriota bacterium
AGTATATCATCTTTTTTCGGAAGAAATAATTGCTTTGAAGGGAATCAGTCTGAACATTAAAAAAGGTGAATTTGTTTCAATAATGGGGCATTCAGGCGCAGGAAAAACCACTCTCCTGAATCTTATCGGGTGTCTGGACAATGTTACTTCCGGTCATCTTAAGGTTTTGGATGAGAACATTGAAACATTAAATGAACAATCTCAGCGTAATATGCGTCTTAATCATCTGGGATTTGTATTTCAGGAATTCTTTTTAATTAAAGAATCAACATCTCTTGAGAATGTTCAACTGCCAATGATTTTTGCTGATAATAAAAATATGGATTGGGCAAAACATCTTATGGAACGTGTCGGTCTCGGGAAAAGGATGAATCATCTGGCAAAAGAATTATTAGGCGGGGAGATGCAGCGTGTTGCCATTGCCCGCGCTTTGGCTAATAAACCGGATATTTTACTGGCTGATGAACCGACAGGAAATCTGGATACAAAGAATGCTCAAAGTATTTATGATCTATTCAAACAAATAGGCAAAGAAGAAAATATAACAATCATTGCCGCGACTCATAATGTTAAACTGGGTTACCAGGCAGACAGGGTAATACATTTGAGAGAAGGAAATATTGAAAAAGATGAGGTGATATCATGAATAATATAGTTCTTGAAGCAAAAAATTTAAAAAAATACTACACACGCGGGGTAGAAACAGTTAAAGCACTTGACGGTGTGGATTTTGGCATTAAAGCCGGAGAGATTGTATCTATTGTAGGACCATCCGGCTCAGGCAAAACAACATTAATGAATTTAATCAGCTGTCTTGATACTGCCACATCCGGAGAAGCACAGCTTGTCAACGTCAGGCGCCAATACATCGGATTTATTTTCCAGCAATTTTATCTTATTCCTAATTTGCTTGCAGTTGAGAATGTAGAACTTCCTCTTATTTTTGCAAGAAAACCGATAGATAAAGAAAAAATATACAAAGTTATCGAGACCGTCGGATTAAAAGGACGCGAGAACATTCCAGCCTTTATGTTATCCGGCGGAGATAAGCAGCGTATAGCTATTGCACGCGCCTTAATTAATGAACCTAAGCTTTTAATCGCTGACGAACCTACCGGAAAATTAGAAATAAAAGTAAGAGATCAATTATTAAAATTATTTGATGAATTAGCAAAGAAAGGGATTGCTATTTTTATAGCAACTCATGATTTGGAACTCGCAGACAAAACAAACAGAATAATTCATCTTCAGGACGGGAAAATTATACCAAAAGAACAATCAAATTTATATCATTAAAAAGAATACCCCGCGAGTACTATAAGCTTGCGGGGATCTTCTCCGGATGATTTATTTACTCTATCAATTATTAATTTCATCTATAAGTAATTTACCCTTTGCTAAATCTTGCACTTTAAGCTCCACTATTTTCCATGGAGCTGAACCGTTCTTAAGTTTTTCTCTAATGTATTTATCCCTTCTCAATGCTTGCCCAACATGAAAAGTAGCACTATCTATATAAATCGCTATTCTTCTTCCGGGAATAGCAAAATCTGCTATTGAAATAGGCGGTTCACTAGCTGAAGGTGAAACTGGAACTTGTTTTTCGACTGGTAAACCATGTTTCTCAAATAGCCTCAGGAATTTAAGCTCTAATGGTGAACCTACTCCTGCGGAATAAGCCTCAAGCCATGAAGAAGGATCATCCATGTCCCCTCTTTCAAGCGGACGTTGTTCTGGTGAAACGCTATATAGAGCTTCTAAATCAGAAATGATTCCCGGCCATTTTAAATATTCATGATGTCTCTGATTTTGATATGCTTTAAGACATCTATAACAGGACGATTCACAATTCTTATGCTCTAAAAATGCTTCTGCTTCTTTCGCAACTTTATCGAATTCTTGTGCTATTTTCGGGAGGTAACCGCTTCCACCAATGTTTGGGTCAATAAAACTAAGCGCAGCTTGATTATATGTTATTTCGTTAATCTTTACTTTCCACGGCCCTTCCAATATAAATTCAACTTCGCCGCCATCAAGCGAATATCTATGTCTCATACCTGTTCTTAAGGAGTAACCAAGAGAATATCCCCATTCATATAGTGACTGTTCTGAAATATTATCCGGCACAGGAACAATTAAACGTAAAACCTCAATTTTATTTTCAGTATGAATAGCAATTGGATTTTCAGGAAGTCCCCGCTTTTCACACCTTGGAGAGTGATTAAATTGATCTTGTGATCCGGTTCTTTGAGGACTTCTTCTTCCACGTGCATTATTTTGTTCGGGAATTTGCGGCATAAGAATGTGCCCGCACGAAGGACAAAGAAGGAAACCTTTAGCTTCTGCATGAAGCAAATGTATCCCTCGTTCCAAATCTATTTCTTTTGGACGGTTACCTTCATTCAGCCATACTACTTTCTCACCATGGCTCAAACGCAATCCCCAGCCCGGGCCAACAATCCATCTCCCGACAACTTGTCCATCCCACTGAGGATAACCAATGACAAAACTGCGGGTTGCAAATCTTTCTTCCTCATCTAAAACAGGTGCTTCATCTTTTCGCGCAACAAAACCGGCATATTCAACTGAATTGATTGGTGCTCCGGCGGAAACGTCTTTACATCGCGGACAACGAGGCTCATTCGCGTCATATCGCAAATTACATTTTGAGCACAACCTGTATGGCCACCCTTGCTCAGCCCCAAAAGGATTCCATGGAGAAGACGTATCAAGGCCAACTACTTTCCACCTTTGAGCTCTGGCATAAACCTGCGCCTCAGGCTGATATTGAGCTATACCGAATCTTCTATTCACTGATATCAAATCTTCCTCATGAATTTCACCCCGTAACCTTAAGCTGGATGGTTGATCAGGAAATTCATATCCCGGCAGAATCCCAAATTCTGCAAATCTGCGCAATGGATAACCGGACGACCTATCATCTGCATTTGCACCGGCTCTTGCTCCGGCAGTTGGAATCCCTAAAATCCGGGCAACTAAATCACCTGCCCGCTGTCCGGCACGCCCACCTTGTAATCCTCTATAATATGATTCCAGTGCAATACGCAATTCTTTTACCTGACGGCTGGTACGGTTAAAAACATCAATTGTTTTCTCTGAGAGCTTACTTAAAACTTCCCGCAAGGAATCATCACTCACTCCTGCAATAGAAAGGATATCTTCACCCCACGCACTTTTTGCAATACTTATTGTGTGTTCAATTTTTGATTGAAGCGCTTTGAGAAGGGAATCAACTATATCATTTTTTATCTCTCCCATAGGATCAATATATTCAACCATCCTTCCAGCCAACCCCGGTTCAGCCGCGCCAAAAACAATCGCATTTAAGTGCCTAAACAAAATATCTTTATTTTCTAAAGAGAGCTGTGGAACTATAACTTCACCCGCGATCATTTCTTCAGGATGTTCATAGAAATATTGATCATGCGGAGTATTTCTGACGTATCCCAAAACTAAACCAATCCGCTGGCGTCTTCCTGCTCTTCCACCGCGCTGAGCATAATTATCCGGCCGTGGGGGAATATTACGCAGTAAAATTGCATCCAGGCCGCCAACATCGATACCCATCTCCAGTGTTGGAGAACATGCTAAAATATTCAATTTACTTATCTCCGAATCCGCCTTAAATCTTTCTTCTGCATTTAGACGAACCTCATTTGATACTTGGGCAGTATGCTCTTCCGCATCTAAAATAGGAAGAGTAGCCATTTTAATTCTTCTTACGTAACGTGATTTATTAACTTCCTGATCCGTAAAAACAACTAACCTGCCATGACAGAAAGGACAAGGGAAGCCTTCACAGGCAGAATTAATAATTACGCCACAGACACTGCATTTATACCGGCTATGTTCCTCGGCAAGTTTAAGACGTATACACTCGGAATTAACTTGTATTAGTTTTGCTGAATCCTGATAGCCAAAAAGTTCGGATGCAACAAGAAAACTTCCTCGTTTCAAAAATTCTAAAATATTAACGAGAAGATCTTTATTTGGATTAGCGCCGCCAAACCTATTCATCAATTGCTCAAAAAGTCTCTGAACCGCCGGGCCTTTACCACCTGAATTTTGCCTGCGCCATGGATTATGTACTTTAATTCCCTGAGGAAGAGTATGTTGATCTACATAGCCAATCGGATTCCCTGAATTATCAGCTGCAAATCCCTTGGGGTGCTTTACATTTCTTTCCCAATTAGCGGTTTTAAAATATTCCGGATGCCTTTGATTAGAAGGATGATACTTAATCATCTCGCGGTTCAAACAAGCCAAAGTACGCATTTTATCCATAATACATTTACACAAATATAAAAACTCCGCTTCACCAAGTCCTAATTGTTTTAGTAAATCTTTCCCTTCAACTTTAATATATTCATCGAGCTGGTTATATACGATTTCAGCCATACCTAAATTAAAAACAGTAGCGCGGAACCCGGCATTAACCGCCAATTCATCCAACAAAGGAGCTTCTTCATAAGCCTGCATACGCTTACGGGCTTCTTCAGGAATCCAGCGGGATTCACCTTCAGGAATGTATGGATTATCTTTGTTCGTTACTCCTAATTCTGTTAATAATTCTACCATTCTTTGTATGGTTAAATGCCCTTCTTGTTTAAGTAAATAAATAGTACGCCTTCTCATGCGGTCATAACGGCTTGCAAAGCGTATAAAACGTGCTTGATGCGCTGCATCCTGCCGTGAATCGCTGAAAATTAAAATTCTTTCTTTTTTATCTCTTGTTACTTCATCTTTATGCGCATCTTCCAAAGCTTCAATTGTAGATTCACACAAAACTTTCAATGCCGCGGATGTTCCTAACGTAACTGATGATACAACATTCCTACTGCCGGCAGTATTACCGCAGCAAAGACATCTGTTGCGTGCGGGCGCTAAGACTACTTTAAGCGAATACATATTCTGATTCGCACTAAAATTAAGGCTATAAGGATCTAATGAACCGTACAAAATAGCCCGGCCTTTCATTGTTCCTACAATACGCCGGTTAATTCTTTCTGAAGTATCTTCCGGAGTCTCGATCTCATCATCTTCATCATGCAATTCTCCGAATTTCTCAGGTTGATAAATCATCCATTCAAAGATGTCTGATTTATCATTACTAGGCCTTAATACTGTTGGTTCTTCATCTCCTATAAATCTCAAATAATCTGCCCCGCAGAATCGGCATAAATATAGTGGTGCTGTAACATGGCCGCATTCACATTTTTCTTCACCTTTTGGATATAATTTTCCGCATTCAGGATTAATGCAACGGTAAAACTGCCATCCACCGCGCATAAATTGATGCGCTTTAAGACGCAAATTTGCCGGAGCTGATTCCGGTAACACTGCGCCCAAAAGTAAAGCCATTTCAACTTCTTTTTTAATATTATCCAAGGTCCAACTCTTGCGTGCAGGAACGGTTTCAATTATTTTTTGAACAAGCTGTGAAATTGACATCGGCTTTTTAATCAACCAGGCATTAAAGTCCCAAATAATACGACAGCTCTTCAAAGCGGTATCTAAATCAACAGACAGATTAATCCCTGCTAATTTGCATATTTCTTTTCTTATTGATTCATCATCAGATAGATCAGCTTCTACCGGTACAGAAAAATTTACGGAATATTTTGCCTCAGAAGGAATAACTATATCCTGCAACTCTTCTCCTAAAATTTTTATCGAATCCTGTTTAAACCCGGATAACTTAGAAAAAAATCCTTGAATTTCAGCATCTCTTTTCTTTAGCCATTCTGTTCGCGACAACCCAGCCTCGCTTTCACTTTTAATAGTCGCGGATGTGCCTACTGCCAATAACTCAGGAAATCTTTGTTTCTGCAAATTCTCTGCTTGAGAAGTTCCCCAATCCTGACGCGCTTGTTTTAAGTGTGCCTTAAGACGCCTTACCAAAAGCGCAATGTTAGTTCCCAAAGCTCCACGATAAGTATGGACCTCATCCAAAACTAAAAATCTGCAACGGTGATTAGCAAAAATATCCTCTCTATCAGCAGGACGAACTAATAAATATTCAAGCATCATATAATTTGTAAGAAGAATATGCGGAGGATTTTTACGTAAATCTTCTCTTTGCGCCTGCGTAGTTCCCCGATCATACTTCGCCACCTTCACCAAGCCATTAAAACCGGCAGACTCCAAATATTCATCGATACGTATTAACTGGTCATTGGCTAAAGCATTCATTGGATAAAGTAGAATTGCTGTTAACCCTGCCTTTTTAAAACTAATCGCATCCTGAATCGCATTTTGTATAACCGGCAGGAGAAAACATTCTGTCTTACCACTGCCGGTTCCGGTAGTTACCACTAAAGGAGATGCCTGGCCGCCCAGCAAATGCTCAATTGATAGTGATTGGTGCAGATAAGCAAAATCGCTATGAGCCCGAATTGCTAACGTCTGAGCCAATTTTTTCTCGATAGGAAGTTCAACCCATCGTTTACCCACTTTAAAAGGACGATGCGCCTGAAAAAATGGCTCCTGCGCCAGAAATCCGGGCTTTTCTAATTCGTGTTCTAATGCTTCTTTCAAAAGAGGATCTTTTGCGCGAAATTCTGTAAGTAGAAAATCTCGATACTCATCAATAATCTGATTTAAAGCTTTAAGTGGATTAATCATTTTATTTCCTTTTTATCTCTTTAATATTAATTTGTTCCAAAAATAATTCGATTTCCATATCCGAAATATCTCTGCCATAAAAGATATTCTCAATTTCCCTTTTCTTTTCAGCCTTAGCGATCTGCCAATTAACCAGCATAGATTCTTTACTGAAGGAAATCTATTTCAACCTTTAAAGAATTGGGAAATCCTAAAGGTCCTGAATATTTCAGACGGGAAATTTTAATCGTCGCTTTTGAAACATAATCTTCTTTTACTTCAAGAAAATCATAAGTTTCAAAAACTTTCTTTACATCATTAAGGGTAATTGACTTATCCAAAGAACCAAAATCAAGGTCTTCCGAAAAACGTGTCTGGGGAAGATAGCAATGATGTATGGCTGTTCCTCCCTTAAAAATAATCTTATCCTTTAAAGGAGATTCATATATTATTTTAGAAACCACAGCCAGAAAATAGTCTTTCTCTGCTATAGCCAGCGGATAGCGCAGGCTTTTTCTATTCAATAATTCCAATTCTCTACGGTTTAATAATTTAATCATTCTGTTTCAACCTTAAAACCTTCCGGATAATATAGCCTCCATTTTGCATTAAAAATCTTGCTGCCTGTTGTCATATAACTGCTGCTATTATCCATTTCTGTCAAATGATAAAGATGCCCTGAGTCTATTGACAGGTTATCAAATAAAAAACCAATCACACGCTGAACTACACGCGAATATTTTTCAACAAATGAATTTAGCCGGTCAAAATCAATCTGTTTTCTATGCTCTCGCAAAATTTCAGCTACCAAATCAACAGCATACCTGTCACGGCTAAATTGAAGAATGTCTAACATTGCTTTTTCTGATGTGGCAATTTTCACTATAGAATTTTCAATAGATGTATTTTCCCAGCCAAAAAAAAGTTTGCTTTTTGTGTTTATAAATTTATATATAGTTCCCTGCACTTCTTTTGTTTGATACCTCTTAAGAGAAACCGATGTGACTGTTTTAAGCATCTGGTCAAACATTCCGTGATGCTGCAAAGCAGCAGCAAAAGAAATATATGAATCCTGGACTAAAATTTGCGCTACTTTAAATGTATGTGTCTCAAGAAATCCGCGGCTTTCCAAACTGGATATGGCATAAGTGCCTTTTTTAATGCGGACCAGCCACCCGTTTTTCGTCAGCTTGTTAATTAAGTTCTTTGCGGACTGACGGGTTATCTGTTTCTCAAGAATACCATAAATCTGTTCAAAAGTAGTAACAAGGCCATATCGCACTATTATTTCTTCAATTAATGATAGTTCCTTTTCGGACAATATTGTCTTTTTCATGTTATAATAATACTCTATTTAAGG
This sequence comes from Candidatus Desantisiibacteriota bacterium, assembly GCA_016209155.1. GTDB lineage: Bacteria > JACRDZ01 > JACRDZ01 > JACRDZ01 > JACRDZ01 > JACQWU01. The sequence continues at coordinate 7,985 of JACQWU010000213.1, forward strand.
TTACTTTATATACATATTATATACTAAAGTGCGTTTAAGTCAATATTTTTTTATCCTATTTTCTTTTTCTCAATTTTTTAGAAGCAACAATTTCGCCAAATAAATCCTTTTCCTCTTCTTCCTGAGGAATCGGAAGATGAATAACCGGCTGAGGAAGATTTTCGTTTAATGGAATATCCCAGTATGGATCATACTTTTTGGTAAAGACATCTAAGCCGATTTGTTTTAATTCATCAAACTTTGCCAGACAAATATCTGTGTATGGATTTGAGCCGCTGGCGCGATCAAAAGAATGTAACACGTGTTCATATTGTTCTCGATTTAATCCGTAGGCATCAGCTACTACTGCATCAATGGCGCTTCGCACTTCCCAGCGCTCTTCATCGGTTGACAAAACCGACCAGGTAAATGGTTTTTTATTTGGCTCACGCCAGTTGTCGCCGAGTTGTTCGTACCATATAAAGGCAAAGCCATCGTGGTTAGAAATTAACTGTAATGCGGTATGGGACAAAAATATTTTTTTTATACCATCTATCTCAGGATACGGTAAATTTTCAATTAAGTAAAACATAACATTTGCTGATACTTTCTGCCTTACAAGGTAATCAAAAGTAAAAGAATTAAAAATAGAACATATACATAAAGCATAATACGTCGCCCTTGCATTTGGTATAGTTTCTGCACAGACTGAATCTACAAAAACAATTCCATAAGGTAGAATAGCAGACACCATAGTACGCTCATTTGTTGATGCCGCGACTTTTCTAAAAGCCAATCTATAATGAACAATAGACTCTGGCCAATGCGCTTTTTTATAAAAATTATTAATATCTGTAGAATATTGTGGACGCTCACTAAATCTATCAGTATAAAGATAAAAATTTTTTCCTTCATAAACATAAACTATAGAATTTTTTAACGAAACATTAAATGTTTCCCATTTCTTTTCTTGAGTATAATGAATCAAACTATTTTCTCTATTTAAACTGAAACCTTGTCTTAAAATTATTTTTTTATTATCAAGATATGATTTTAAAGTAAATCGACCGACATCAAGACATTTATTGAAAATAGAAAGAGATTTTGCATCCCGACATTCAAGAAAGGATAAGTGAACTCCGCCGGTTTTTTCAACAAAAAACAAGCTGTATTTCAAGTCGATTCTCCGCTCATCAAATAACCATTCTTCATCATGTAAATAAAAAGCACAGGAGAATTCTTTTGTACCTCCGAATTTTTTTTCTGCAACAATTAGTGCAAATTTAAACCTTGAGTCTATCTCAAATAATTTTTTCTTGTTTTCATAGGAATAACAATATTTTAAACTCATTTGGTTCAAAAAAAGTTTGCGTATTCCTGTCGCCCCTTCATTCGCATGAATAGCTGATGGTAAAACTAATCCAACCACTCCGTAATTATTCATTAATTGGTAAGTACGTTCACAAACTATTTTATATATGTCTGGTCTTCC
>JACQWU010000225.1 GCA_016209155.1 Candidatus Desantisiibacteriota bacterium
GAAATATTTCACGGATAAATCCCATATTTTCTCTCAGCAGTTTTACATTTGTATAAGGACCGAAGTACAAAGCATTATCTTTTTTAACCTCTCTTGAAATAAATACCCGCGGATATTTTTCTGCAGTAATTTTTATAAAAGGATATTTCTTGTCATCTTTAAGCTCAATATTATATTTTGGACGGTATTTCTTTATGAGATTACATTCTAAAATAAGAGCCTCAATCTCATTATCAGTTATAATGTAATCAATATGATCAATAAAAGATACTAAAAGTGTGGTCTTGGTATCATGGGCATGAGTAAAATAGGATTGTACGCGTTTTTTAAGCGAAATAGCTTTACCGACATAAATAACTTCTCCACCGGCATTTTTCATTATATATACACCCGGTAAAGAAGGAATATTACTTACAAGAGATTCTTTTTTTTGCATGATATTCCACGACTACTTCTTTATTTCATCCTGCTTTTTTATTTCTTCCGCATTATCCGTTTTAATTATTTCCTGCTCCTGTTTCTGTTCCTTTTCCTTCTTCTGTTTTTGTTTTTCTTCCTCTTGTTTTTTCTCTTCCTCAATTCTTAATTTTTCTTCTTCTTCTTTTCTCTTTTTTTCTTCTTCTGCCTTTCGCGCTTCTTCTTCCTGCTTTGTTATATTTTTCTCGAGATTGTTTATTTTATTATTTGCAAGAGCGGCAAAAGTGCTTGTACTGTCAAGCTTCACAAAACTTGAATAAGCCTCCAGCGCTTCTTTATCCTTTTTTTCCTGCTCAAGCAAAATACCCATGGAATAATATGCAACAGCAAAATTCGGATCTGCCTGTATTGCGCTTTTAAATGCTGTCTCACTTTCAGCATTTTTTCTCTGGTCAAAATAAATTGTACCCATATTATAATAAGACGTACTTAATTCCTGATTAATAAGTATGGATTTCTGAAAACTATCCAGAGCATCCGGATAATTATTATCTCCCATATAAGCGACTGCAATATAATAATTTATTTTAGGATATTCAGGATTAAGTTCCTTTAATTTTTTGAATTCTAATGCTGCATGAGTATAAAATTTTTCTTTTAATAATAAGAAAGCCAGATTTGCATGAGCATTCACTGATGCAGGATCATTCATTATTGATTTGCGATATGCTTCTATTGCTTTTTTATTATCATTTGCCTTTTCATATGCAACTCCCAGATTATTATATGCTTTTGCATATTCCGGATTTAATGTAACTGCTATTTTGAGCTCCTCAATTGCTTCAAGAATTTTATTTTCATTAATTAATTCCGAACCTGATTCATATTTTTCCTCAGCAGCTTTTTTATTATCAACATTAATTTCTTCTTTATTTTCACTTTTTTCTTCTTTTACCTGCTGAACTTCTTCTTTTATGGCAGTTTGTTCAGGTTTATTCTCCATCCCCTGCCCCGATTCTTTAACATCTGAACCCTTTTATTTCGGTGCGCTATTTTGAGGAACCGTGCTATCCATAATTGCAGAAGAATTATTCTCTCCCTCAACATTTTTTTGGCTTGCGACACAACCGCCAATATATAAAAAAAGAAATCCTGATACTATTATAAAACAAATTTTTTGAGCATATCGCATCTTAAATACCTCCTATTTTTGTTTTCATGTCCATAATAATATATTATCGGACATAAAAAACAAACTTTTAATAGAATATCACAATTTAAAAGATTTTGTTCAGCAAATTCTGCTATTCCCAATTTCCCCATAACAATCCAATGTGGTAGGACAGGCATTCCTGCCTGTCTTTAATCTTCAATCCAAAATAAAACCAAAAACTTTTGACTGGATTAACAGGATTTAACAGGATTTAACAGGATTAAAATATCTAATGTTCAATACTAAATTATCAATAAAATCATCAAAAGAAGAGCGTTAGCCCATGGGTGTTTAGTTAAAGGATTTGTTTTTATTGTTGTAGGGTCTTGCACCTGCCCTTTTTAATTTCTTCATATGAAAAGAGACATACCTTATCCTTTTTTTCAGTATTGCTATACATTGTTATATAATATTATCCACAAAACTGCTCAACATGACAAAAAGAATGTTATCCAAGTTAAAAAGTATAATGAATTCAAGTATTTATGTCAATTTATACTTTTCTCTTTTCTTGACAAAATTAGAATTTTTGGATATTATACAGAAAACTACTCAATAATATGTTTAAATTAAAACCAAAAAACAAAAATTAAAATGAAATTTCGGTAATAAAAATGGATAATTCGATTATTGTAGCTCTTATAGAAGTTTCAGGTAGCATTATTGCATTTGTTTTGACCAAACGTCATGAAATGAAGTCTGAATGGAAAAAAGAAAAGTTAAACCATTTCAAAGTGCTTCTTTCATCTCTTTCAGCGCTTCAAGCGAATAACGTGGATAAAATAAAAGCCTTTGAAAATTTTGCATTGGCATTTAATACTATTGCTCTTGTCGCACCGCAGGCAGTGATAAATGCATTGATAGAACTTCATAAAAAATGTAAAAACAATGGAGACTATATAGAACCATTAAAAAAACTAATGCTTGAAATCAGAAAAGATATAGGTTTATCCAAAAAAGATAATCCCAAAACTTTTAATTTTTATTTCATTGATAATAAAGTTGGTGATGTGGAGAGTGCATCAGCAATTAAAATAAAACAAAAATAAAAAATAAGATTTAAGTAGACAAATTTAATAAATAAATTAGAATAGTTATCAATCCATCAAATTGTATTTAGATTAAAACAAATGTAAAAATCAATTAAATAAATAAACTCTAATAATTCGATTAATGATTTTAAATAAAAAATATTAGTAAAAGAGTTATATTTTAAATTAAGAAAATAAAATTCAGGAACAACATATGAGCAAATATGAACGATTAATGCAGCAAATTGTTAGTGGTAGAGCAGATGCAAATATTTCTTTTAATGATTTATGCAATTTATTGCTTCGTTTTGGATTCGAGATGAGAATAAGTGGAAGTCATCACATTTTTAGAAAAGCTGGGATTGAGGAAAAAATAAATTTACAAAAAGACGGCAACAAAGCAAAACCTTATCAGGTTAAACAAGCTCGGTATATAATATTAAAGTATAAATTAGGAGGGCAAGATTAATGGATAGATATGAAATAATAATATATTGGAGTGAAGAAGATAATGCTTATATAGCAGAAGTCCCTGAACTTCCTGGATGTATGGCACATGGTGAAAAATATGAAATTGCGTTAAAAAATGCAAAAGATGCGATACAACTTTGGATAAAAACAGCAAAAGAATTTAACGATCCAATTCCAGAACCTAAATGTCGGCGTCTTATTTATGCATAATAAAATTTCCGATAATGCCATCTAAAATATTTAATGAATTATAAAAAAAGAATAAATTTAAATCAATATTGTATTATTATCAGAAAATATCAGCAAGGATATCAATGGACTACGCTGGGTACTTAAAAAGATTGTATCCCCCGCATTGGAAATGCAATCTGACCATATATTTACAACAAGAGCGCCTATCGGTCGCTCCATCGCTTTGCTAGGCGGCTGAAAAAAGCCGCCTAACACTCACTCTGCACCAGACTCCGTTTTACTCCGCCGGCGGAGCGTTACGGGAGATATGTTGGCATAGTTGCTGGTTGTTGGGAAGATGGGGTTGCTTTGACGTTTACTTTCTTTTAATAATTATTTTGAATAGAAAAATTAAGTCGTGGAGATGAAAATTATGGTTATTAAAATAATTTTATCTGTGTCCTTAATAATGGTTACATGTGGGTATTCGTTTTCCTCAAATGAACCCAACGAAGCAGATATTATTTCGGATCGGAAAGGATACCTAAATGTTAGACATGAAATATGATAATCGGAGAATAACAGAAATGCCAAGATCACGGGAAAAACAAACGATTAAAGACAAGGTTTTATCGGTATTTAAGGATAAGGCTGATAAGACGTTCTTGAGAAAAGATATCATTAATTTGGTGGTTAGTGCCTACCCAGGTACGCATCCAGGAAGTATCATTCCATCGGATTATTGCTACAATTCAATAAATAAGGACCCTGCATCATTCAAGCTTCACCTATTTGAATCCTTTGGCGATGGAACGTTCAATTGTCTCGGATCTAATTATACCTATTCAGGTGACATTTACTGGAAGACTTTGAAGGTTGGTCAATGGAAGCAGGGAAAGCCTCAA
>JACQWU010000180.1 GCA_016209155.1 Candidatus Desantisiibacteriota bacterium
CCGTGTACAGGCAAATGGTACTGTAACAAAAATTGCGCCTGCTTATAATTTTTCCAATCCTAACGCTCTGTCATTTGATTCAAATAATAGATTACTTGTAGCAGAAGCAGGAAATAGCATATTACGTATAGATCTTAATACAAATAATGTGGAAACATTAGCAACAGGATTTGGGATCCCCCAAGCGGTTCTGGAATATAATAATAATATTTATTTTACGGATAATCAGGGATACTTATACAGAATTCAGCCGTCTGATATATTACCAATAACTTTTCCGGCTATATCTAATCGTTATATTTCTTATCTGATTGTTGGAGGAAGTCAGGGAGGAATGGTTATTCATCCGAATGGAAATATATATGCATCTGATTATAATGGAAATGTTGTTATGGTATCGATAAATACAAAAACTGTTACAGTTATCTTCAATTATCCCGGTTTTCAAACCAGAGGATTAGCTTTAAGTCCTGATAAAATGACTTTGATCGTTACCGGATATAATTCAAACGAAATAGCCGAGATTGATTTGCTGAGCAATTATGCTTCAATTCTTACAAATAATTCAGTAGCTTCCAATAAACTGGCAGGTCCATTTGGCATAGTTGTAAGCAATATAAATTTTCCAAATTTTATTAAACCATAACATAGGAATAGGTTAATTATTTCCACCTGTATGACATTTTGAGCATAATTCTCCTTTAGGAAAACTTAGACAGGGCTTGTTCTGATTACTATGTACATTATGGCAGGTATAGCAAACTATCTTACCTTCCCGGCTCAAGAGAAGAAAATCAGCAGATATTTTTATTTTCCGGGAAGGAGTTACATCTACTTTATGCTGATGATTTATTTTGCTAAAATCATGACACAAATAACAAAGGCGCTGACCGCTCTTGATTAAATTAAATTCATTAATAGAACCATGCGGTACATGACAAATTAAACATTCATTTTTCTTCCCATTTATAACATTAGCTAATTTTTCCTTTATTTCAACTGAAACAAGATTCATATTGTGCGGAATATCCAGGTTAAGTTTATGACAGTTATTGCAAATATGATCCTTTTCTGCAATATATTTCACACCATTTCCTTCTTTCACATGACATGAATTACATTTTAATATTTCACCATGCTGCATTAACAGAAGTTTATCTTTATCAGCGGCATGCGGTGAATGACAGCCAATACATTCAATATTAGTTACAGGGAAATCCTGGTGTTTTTTCATAAAGTCTTTATCCGCTGTATCATGGCATTTATAACATATCTCATTCCCTTTAGCTTCGAAAATTTCTTCTTTTGATAATACTTTTTCATCCATTGAATGTCTTTTATGGCAATCCTCACAATTCTCCTCAAACGGGGAATGAATTACTTTCGCTGTCTTAAGTAATTTTTCTTTATCCACATGACAGAAAAGGCAGCTTGCATGATTTTGGATTAAATTACAAAAAATTTGCACCCTGTTATTTTCAGAATCTGCAACTAAAATTTTATTTTCATAAAATTTTATTTTTCCGGGGGAATTAAATTGTTCCGGATTTTTTCCTATATCACCAAATTTAAACATAAATCTTCCATCATTACTAAAAACCTGAATACGATTATTTCCCCTGTCCGGCACATAAATATTCCCTTTTTTATCAAGAGTGATACCTTCCGGTGAATTCATATCTCCGTCACCGGAACCTGCTCTCCCAAATTTTCTTATATATTTTCCCTTGTTTGAAAATACTTGAATACGTGAATTTTTTGTATCAGCAATATAAATATTTCCATCCTGTCCAAGCTCAATTCCCATTGGACTATTTAGCTGTCCGTCTTTTACTCCCGATTCACCAAACTGAAAAAGAAATTTACCTTTTATTACCTGTACAATATTATTTCCTGTATCAACAATATATATAAATCCATCCTGACTTATTGCTAAATCAAATGGCATACTAAATTTTCCTTCTCCTTTTCCTTCTCCCCCAAACTGAGTCAAAAAATTTCCATCCTGTTCAAACACATGTATTCTGTGCTGACCTATATCTGTAACAAAGAGATATCCTTTATTATCCATGGCAATTCCTGATGGAAGCATAAACTCTCCTCCGCCCATCCCGCTTTTGCCGATAAAATATAAAAACTCTCCTTTTTCATTAAATACCTGAACTCTTGTATTTAAAGAATCAACTATAAAAATTTTACCATCCTTGCCTACAACTATACCCGCAGGATTTGCAAAACCGCCATTTTTATCTGATGAACCCTTTAATATCATCTCCAGAGATTTTTCTTTTGCACTTAAAGACTTTGAAAAACAATTAATTATTAATAATACTTTCAATATTATAATTATTTTATTATTAACTGTATATTTATATTTCATTTTATATCCCTAATTATGAATGAAACCATTTTTCACAGCAATTTATAAATATAGTATTATATATATTTCGGCTGTTTCATCGTTTTATTTAATCCGTATTTTGGATTTACAAATACTAAGGATGCACCCAATTGACGATTGAATATTGAGCCCTGACAAGTTATAATATATAATTATTTATCAACTATAAAATTTATCTGGAAGCTTCATATAATTGCCAAAGGTCATAATGAAAAATATAATTGATGAAATTCGTAAAGAACTAAAGCAAAACGCAGATGAAAAGACAAAAAAAACAGGACAAAACTTTTTTAAAGAAAAGATTAAGCTCTATGGGGTAAAAACAGCTATTGTCAATGAGATTGGGAAGAGATATTTTAAAAATATTAAAAATAAAAGTAAAGTTGAAATTTTTAACCTCTGCGAAAAACTTTTACAATCAGGATATTTGGAAGAAGCTTTTATTGCTTACAATTGGGCGTATTACATTCATAAATATTATACCCCGGATGATTTTGAAATTTTCGAAAAATGGGTTAATAATTATGTCAGTAACTGGGCGGAATGTGATACTCTCTCTAATCATGCAATCGGTTCATTTATTTTAATGTTTCCGGAATATGTAAAAAAGTTAAAAACATGGACAAAATCGGTAAATAGATGGGTAAAGCGCTCTTCAGCTGTGACTCTTATTTTACCGGCTAAAAAAGGAATGTTTCTTGATGATATATTTAGCATCTCTGATAGTTTAATGACAGATGCGGATGATCTGGTTCAAAAGGGGTACGGTTGGATGCTCAAAGAATCAAGCAAACAGCATCAACAAAAAGTTTTTGATTATATCATAAAACACAAAAAAGTTATGCCGCGCACAGCGTTACGATATGCTATTGAAAAGATGCCTGAAAATCTAAAAAAAGAAGCAATGAAAAAATGATTCAATCTGCAGAATGAATAAATATCTTATTATCTCCTATTTCTCCAATATCGCTATTTTTGACTATTGTTTTTACTATGCGCTCCACTTCACTATCCTCAACTAGAAGCTCAACCATGATTTTAGGAACAATTCCTATTGTGAAGTTTTCATTACGATTTTTTTTCATAGTATATTTTTGCTTATCATTTCCTTTTTTCTTCTCAATCCCAGAACATAAGTATCCAAACTTTTTTAATGCACACCGTACCTTATCTGCTTTTTCAGGATGTATTATTGCTACTATCTTTTTCATTTTCAATCCTCTTTGTAAACTCGGTAATGTCAAAACTTAACCACAGACACTGAGAAAACCTTGAAAATTAATTATTGTAGAGACGCAAAATTTTGCGTCTCTACTCTGTGTTCCCGTATCAATTTTTTTATAATTCTTTTGCATTTTATATTAAAATTTAATGAAGAACCCTGCGGCAGAGACCGCAGGGTATCTCCTGTCTCTGATAGGAATTCTTTATTATTTATTTTTGTGCCAATTCATCCCTGCCTTAGAGTATTAATGGCACATCCAGATAAATGAATTTTTTTTGAGAACACTGAGAACTCATTATCTTTTCTCTCTAGTTCTCTGTGGTTCATTTTTTTATCCTTTTTTCATGTTACTTTTGACAGTACCATAGACTCTTAATACTATTAGCAATAATTATGCCAAATTAGAACTCCTGATTAAATGTTGATTTTAAAAGAAAAATATCAAATTATATGCTACACATGCTACATTTATGTATTATTATCTCCATATAGATAGACAAATCTCTTGACAACCCTATTTTTATGTGGTTAAGTTTGATTATTCAATTTTGATTTTACTATCTATTAAATCGCAATATCCCCTTCTTCACCTGTACGGATTCGGATGCAATTATCTATTGAGTAAACAAATATTTTGCCGTCACCTACTTCTCCTGTTCTTGCACTTTCAACGATGGTTTTTACGATTTTTTTAACTTCATCATCTTTTGAAATAATTTCCAGTTTTATTTTTGGCAAAAACTCAACCTTATATTGTTCACCCCTCCATTGCTGTATCACACCTTTTTGTTTGCCGTGCCCTTCTATCTCTGTTATCATAATACCTGAATAACCTACTTTTTCTAATTCCTGCTTTACTACATCCAGATTTTCCGGACGTATTATTGCTTCAATTTTTTTCATTTTTAATCCTCCTTGTATAATATTGATTATTTCTTCTCTAAAAATGAATATCCCTGTTTACGATTTATAAATTCAGGATATGCGGAATTTCCATGCTCTCCAATATCCAAACCTTCTATTTCTTCATGCAGGCTTACGCGTAACCCCATTACTTTTTTTAATATCTGCCAGGTAATATATGATGTTAAAAAAGTAAATATCCCGACACTAACAACTCCTGTCAATTGAGAAAATAGCAATTTAGTTCCACCTCCAAATAAAAGACCATTTCCCGTAGCTACACCGGCTATTTTATCCTGTGCAAATAAACCAACACATATTGTTCCAAAAATACCGTTTACAAGATGAACCGATGTTGCACCAACTGGGTCGTCTATTTTTAATTTATCAAACCAGATTACTGCAAAAACCACTATAATACCGGCTATAGTCCCAATTATAAAAGAACTTCCAATACTAACAAAAGCGCAAGGCGCTGTGATAGCAACTAATCCCGCTAAACATCCATTTAATGTCATTCCCAGATCAGGTTTGCCTAAATAAATCCATGAAAGTATTGTAGAACTCATTATTGCTGCTGCAGCTGATGTATTAGTAGTAACGGCAATGTGGCTAATTGCATCAGGGATTAATGCCATGGTTGATCCGGGATTAAATCCAAACCATCCAAACCAAAGTACAAATGTACCAATAGTTGCGATTGTCAAATTATGCCCTAATATTGGATTCATACTGCCGTCTTTATTATATTTACCAAATCGCGGACCAAGCACAAGTATCCCTGAAAGAGCTGACCATCCTCCTACTGAATGTATCACAGTAGAACCGGAAAAATCAAACATCCCCTGTTGGGCAAGCCATCCGCCACCCCAGATCCAATGCCCGACTACCGGGTAAATAAACATTGTTATTACAAAGGAAAATACTATAAAAGTTTTATATTTAATTCTTTCTGCTACTGCTCCTGAAACTATTGTTGCTGCTGTTCCGCAAAATACAAGCTGAAAGAAAAATTTTGCAAGAAGAGGAACACCTGTCCATGATAATGACGAATAAACACCTTTATATGCTTCCCCAATCGCAGGAGAATTATCTGCGCCGGTTAAAAAAAACAATCCTTTCAGCCCAATAAAAGAATTTCCATCCCCAAACATAAGTCCCCATCCGATAAATAAAAATCCCAATGATGAAACAGCAAATACAACAAAATTCTTAGACAGAATATTCACACAGTTTTTAACCCTGGCAAAACCCGCTTCAACCATTGCAAATCCTAAATTCATAAAAAACACAAGCATTGCTGTTATTAAAACCCATAAAGTATCTACTGCTATTTTTGCATCCATTTTTATTTCTCCTTACTGTTATTCTTTTGTCTATTCAATTGAATAAAATTATTCAAAAAAAATATATTGTAACTTTTAGTTTATCTGCAATATCTTCTTAACTGTCTCGGCATATACTTTATTTATACGATTTGTTTTAAACCATCTCTCTATGGTGGTAACCTGAATATCAAGTTGTTTTGATAAATCATGTAAGGTATACCCCCTTTCCTGCTTAAATTTTTTAATTTTCCCAATGAGTTCTTCATTAATCATTTGTTTAGCTTTCTTTAATATATTTTGGACACAGACTTATTCTTTATAATACGCTGATATTTGAATTCATTAATATTATTAGCAATAATTATGCCAAAACATAACTTCTTATTGCTCCTTGATTTTTAAAGAAAAATTTCAGATTTGGGATTCATTCATATAACATTTATGTATTATTATTTTCATTTATGTTGCAGGATAAACTTTTAAGGGGTACATCAGGTGTATTGCAGCCCAAAATATATGAGATGTAGTAAAGAGCTAAAACCCATAGGTGTTAAATTAAGAATATATGATGAGAAACAAGTTCATAATTTTCACGTATAGCTTCTTCTATCCGGTTATATGTCATATTCACGTAAAGACCATTTTCTTCCAGTATCCTGCGCGGTACATCGCCAATACGCATTACAAGGATAGCCTGACAATCGGATAGTTTTTCTTTGATTATTTTCATTCTTTCTTCCGGGTCTATACAATCTTCTTTCCCTGAACAATATTTGTTAATATCTCTTCTTTCAATGAATTTTATTTCAGAAGAAAAAACGTCATAAATAAGTAAATCTTTTGCATGTCCAAAATGCTGATCAACTATATATCCGTTTGAAGATGTCACTGCGAAACGAATAGCTTTCTCTTTTGCTTTTCCCGGGATTTCATCTTTTGAAAAGCAATTAGGAATCTCCTTAATTATACTTTTATCAATAAAAATAGTTGTTTCATCAGAGATAACCTTCCCCACAGCATCTGCTCTGCATTGCCGGCAATGCATCATTTGAGGCAATATCTCGGACATTTTTTGACGTATATCCCTGAGTGTTATACGGCTTACCATCGGGAAATTTTGAAAATAAGTGCCCTGTGTAGGAATAAAAGGCATAATATTTACCAATTCCGCTCCTTTTTGTTTTACAAAACGCACAATATTTTCTATCTCAAAATCATTAACCCCGGGGATATAAACAATATTTATTTTTAAATGTATATTTAATTGTTTAAGAA